>NZ_JAYGHE010000051.1:0-43227 GCF_034931145.1 Nostoc sp. UHCC 0252
AAAAACCCGGAAGTGTTGAAATGGATACGAACTTAACGACTATTCATCTCTTTGAAGGTGGCGTGTATGCGATCGCTACAGACTTGGTTATCTATAGCAATCCTAAATGAGTCGTGAAAATTTTATTTGGCAACGTCTTCAAAGTCTGTTATTGCACAAGCAAATTCCCTAAAAGCTGTTTTAATCAAAACCTCTTTCGTTCCCCTTTCTAGCGAAGAATTGCGTATGAGGTCTGTTAATTCTATGAATAACAGCGAAAACATAAAACGATCCTGGCGGTCAACTTGCTTCAAGCAAGAGGAGATAAACTGATAAAGCTCTGTTTTTCTAGGTTTGGTTTGTTCTTCCCATATTTGTAACCCAAGCCGGAAGGTTCTTAAGCGGATTTCGTTGCTATTGAAGGACGCGTCTTTGTAGCGGATTGATACGCGCTGGGGTATTTCCATGAGTTTTAGCTATAGATATTCGATGTAAAGTAATTATTCACTTATATTTTGGCTTAACCGGAAAAATCTGATATTTTGCACCATTTCCAACAACCCCGTAGTGGCGCGGCAAGGCTAAATTGTTGCAAAAAAAATTGTAGGTTGGGTTGAGGAACGAAACCCAACACTCCGATCCATGTTGGGTTTCGCGTTGCTCAACCCAACCTACATCTAATGGACTATTTTAGCCTTGCCACGCCAGTAGGTTAGAAACGAATGATTTGTGTGGAATAAAGTATTTGATTTGGCGTAGTTGTCCAGAATTTTCCATCTATACCCTCTTTTGGAAATTAGACCAATAATATCCGTATAAATACCTGATTTTGGTTTTAAACGTGTGACTTTAAGTATATTCCTTGGTGATATTCAAGCTTTTTCCAGGTAATATCCGAATCAGGAGATTATACGTAAATTTTCTAGATTTTACTCTATGGAAAAATCTTCAAAAGAGCTACTAGAAAGGGGACAGAATAAAATTTGGCTTCAGCATTATTCTTACCAAACAGAAAAAAGTTACATTGACTCGATTAGGCGTTACATCTGTTTTCACAATCAGCAACAGGAAATAACAGCCTTTTTAAGACATTTAGGTGTTAAAAAAAACGTCGCTGGATCAACTAAAAATCAAGTATTAAAGAGCCTCGCATTATTATGAGATACAAACCTCATCAACAAAAGCTGTTGAGATGGATTGCACTGTTCCTAGTTGGGACATTTCTGCAATTATTGTTTTACATCCCAACACCAGTCTTATCGCAAAATTCCAATAGCTGTAGCAATATTACAGCCCCACTCACACCTGAAGAACAAACTTACGCTCGTTCTGCTTGGCAGTATTTTGTCAAAAACTATCAGCCAGCAACAGGATTTACCAATTCTACTGGGGGTTATCCTTCGGGTACACTCTGGGATATGGGTAATTACCTAATGGCGTTGAATGCTGCACGCTGGTTGAATCTCACTGACCAAGCAGACTTTGATGCTCGTCTCAACAAATTTTTAACGACTCTCAGCAGCTTAAAATTATTTGAAGATACCTTGCCCAACAAAGTCTATAACGCAGCCAATGGGCAAATGGTTGATTATGGCAATAATCCCCTTGAGCGGGGTCTTGGTTGGTCTGCTTTGGATATTGGGCGAATCCTGGCGGCCTTTGATGTCATCCGTACTTGTCATCCACAATATAATGATTGGCTCAAAGGAATTGTAGCGAAGTGGCAGGTGGCGCGATCGCTCAAAGATAGGCAACTTTATGGTGCTACCGTTCTTCCCGACAACACAACGTTACTGGTGCAAGAAGGACGACTCGGCTACGAAGAATATGGCGCTAGAGGCTATGAACTTTGGGGTTTTTCTGCACCAAAAGCTATTGCTTTTGAGCCGTTTAAGTTAGTCGAAATTAATGGCGTACAAATTCCCGTTGACACGCGTGACTTTCAAAACACTAACGCTAATAATTACATTGTTAGTGAATCTTATATCCTTGATGGGATTGAATTTGGTTTGCAAGGTGAGTTAGCTGATTTTGCTGCCAGAGTTTTAGAGGTACAAAAACGGCGCTATGATACCACCGGTCAGTTGACTGCGGTAACAGAAGATAATATTGACCAAGCACCTTATTTTCTCTACAACACCGTTTATGCAAACGGTGTAAACTGGGCAACAATCACAGATGCCAATCAACCTTATCCACAGTTTCGCAGCATTAGTACCAAAGCCGCTTTTGGTTGGCGCTATCTCTTTCCAGAGAATGCTTATGCCCAAAAACTTTTTGATGCTGTCAAGGATCTCCGCAGTCCTGATGACAGTGGTTACTATGCTGGTATTTATGAAGAATCAAAACAACCCAACAAAGCTTTGACAGGTAATACTAATGGGCTGATTTTGGAGATTTTATACTACAAAGCTAAGGGAAATCGCCCTTTAATTGCTTCTGGTTCTGTGAGTGTGTCTACTGGCAAGCCCAGTGAAAATGCTTCTCCTGCAACCCCCTCAAATCAATCAAGTTCTACTGTTACGACTCCTACCGCAAATCAAGCAAATTCTACTGTTACAACTCCTACCCCAGCTCCTGCGGATACTTCTAAACCTACAGAAGTGGCTGTTGCACCTATTCCACCGGTGGATAGTCCCAAATCATCTAACCTCAAACTAAATCGATCGCTCTCAGTAATTGAACGCCGCTATGCAGAGGCAGCTTGGCGATACTTCCAAGCGAATTATCACTCCAAAAGTGGGCTGATAAACGATCGCAGTGATTTCAAAGGCGCAACCTTTTGGGGACTAGGAGATTATCTTGCAGCACTTCATGCAGCGCGATCGCTCGATATAATTACTCCCAAAGAATTTGACCACCGCACCCGACATCTTTTAGCAGCCTTGACAAAATTACCATTATTTGCAGGAGAGTTACCAAGTCGGGGTTACGATACGCGATCGCTACAATCTGTAGATTACGGTGGAAATCCGATTCCAGAAGGAAACGGCTGGTCAGCTTTAGATTTAGGGAGAATGCTGGCAGCGCTTTATAACTTAAAAACCTGTCATCCAGAATATACGGCTGCGGTAGATAAAATTGTCCTGGATTGGTCATACTTGCGTGTGGTACGCGAGGGTATTCTTTCCAGTGCTACCGTTACCAAAGAGCAAGAAGGGCGATCGCTTACCCGCGTCAACCCCGAAACCCGCTTGGGTTATGAGGAATATGCAGCTAGGGCTTTTCAACTATGGGGGTTTAATGTTGAACGTTCTGCTGTTGGCGGTGAGTATCAAACAGCTTCCGTAGAAGGAGTGAAAGTACCTCTCCAACGTCGTCGCACAGATACTAACTCTAAAGTTAACCAATATACAGTTAGCAATCCTTTCTTACTCTATGCACTGGAGTTTGGACTAGATCCAAAAATGCGATCGCTCTTTGACCCAATTTTCCAGGCGCAAGCTGAACGTTACCGTCGTACCGGCACTCTTACAGCCTCAGCTACCACCTTGATCGATCGTAAACCTTACACTGTCCACAGCGCAATTACTGGGCAGGGTGAGTCTTGGGTGGCTTTAGGAGATGACGGTCAACCTGTACCAAAGGGGCGATTGGTAAGTACAGCAGTCGCTTTCGCCTATCATGCCTTGCTTCCAGAAAACAAGTATAGTCAACAGTTACTGCAAGGAACAACTGACTTATACAATCCATTAGCTGGATTTTATGAGGGTTTCTATGAAGCCACAGGTAAAACGGCAATTGGTTTCACCAGCAGCACCAACAGTCTGATTTTGCAATCTTTGCTGTACAAGGTGATGAATCAACAACCCCTAATTCGTCCGACTAGCAACATGAAATCTCCTTGGTGGCAGGCTGTTACCAAAGGAGATTCTGGGCGAGGTCTACCTAGTACTGCCATACAACAAACCAAGTTAATTTCTGATAATTCTGCAAGTTACTGGGTTTCAGGTAGCAAAAACACTCCATTAGTAACTGGTACAAAAGCCACAGAATAACTTGAAACGCAACTGAATTTACAGCAGTTTTCATATATTTGAACCACATTTGTCGCAAGGGTACAGCATTCATTACTGTGCCCCTACCTTATATCTTGCACCAGGCGACTAGAAGTCGCGGCTACACGAGACAAAACCTGCCTCCGCAGGTTGAAAAGCCTTGATTTTGTGTTAGTCCGTGCAGGCGGACTTCGTTTGTATAGCCGCGATTTCTAATCGCTAGGGCTAGGTGCAAGATGTGAGCTACCGCATGGGTCTATTTACGTGAAAATAGCTGTAAGCTCATCCTACTCCTCCCAGGGGTAGGATTTCGCAGGCTTGGGGAATGAAGCATAGAAAAGGAATACCAATGCCCAAATAGGCTTTTTTGCCGACTTTTTGTAATTAATAAGCCGTGTTTGTTATTAACCAGTTGTATTTGGGAATACTTGTACATGATGACAGTAGCTTGCAGGAGCCACAGACATCTTGATTCAAAATCCCTAATTATTCCTTCAAATCTATAGTTAAAACTTAAAGCAATCAAATTTTTAATCTTCAAGTTTTAATTGTTTTAATTACTGGTACTAACATGACTTCAGTTTCTATTAGTGATAACTCCTCAAACTTTCCCGGTAACAGTCGCTCATCACTCAAAAAAAGGACGTTGTTATTTCGTTACTTAGCAGAAATAAATTTAATTTTTGGGATCTGGTATTTGCAATGGCGTATTACCCATTCCATCAATTTTGATGCGCTGTGGATCTCGATTCCTTTGCTGATAGCAGAAATTTATAGTTATTTCGGCGGCGTGATGTTTGTGATTGGGTTATGGCGGCCTTTAGTGCGACAGGTTAAGTCTCTCGACCAGATGATCCCACCTCTACCCAAATCAGAGTGGCCAACAGTGGATGTGTTTGTGACTTGTTACAACGAGCCACCAACAATTGTAGAAGAAACTGCCAAAGCTGCTCTAGCAATGGATTACCCACCAACGAAGTTACGTGTTTATATCCTAGATGATGGTAACTCGCCTGATATGCGGGTTATGACAGAAAGATTGTGTATTGAGGATTTGCAGTCACCACAACTACAACAAGAAGCAAGTCGGATTGATGCAGAACACTCTTCTTTGCTAGAACGCTTGAAGCAACTGGAAAATTTGACACCTAATACTCAAGCTGCTGAACAATGGTTGCAATCATCATCGGAACCAGTGGTTAACCAGTTTGCTAGCGAATTTGTGCAAAGTCTGCGACAGTTTATTCTTTGGCTACCTCCTAATCATCAAAGTATTAGCGATTCTCCTGCAAAGACGCTACGCGATCGCCTCACTACTGAACGGAAAGCCTTAGAAGAAACTATCCGTAAGAAAGAACTAGAACTGTTGGAACTTTCGCGGTTTCGCTACATTGCTCGTCCCAAGACACCTGGTATAGCGCATCATGCTAAAGCAGGTAACATCAATTACGCAATTTTTTCTGGAGAAACAGCAGGAAATTTTATTGTTACTCTAGATGCCGATCACATTCCCAAACCGAATTTTATCAAGCGAGTTCTGCCTTATTTCTACGCATATAATCTTTCAACCGGAAAATACGACCAGAATAAAATTGCTTTTGTCCAGACTCGCCAGGATTTTTACAATATTCCTCCAGGCGATCCTTTTGGACATCGAGCAAATTTATTTTATGGCCCACTTCAACAAGGTAAAGATGGTATGAATGCTGCCTTCTATACAGGCACAAATGCAATACTAAGACGTGAGGCATTAGTTAATGTGGGACTGCAAAACTTTGCTGATGAATTTGCCAAAGATGAAAAACGTTTAGATGAATTTGATTTAGTTGGTGGTGTATCGAGTAATAGCATTACCGAAGATATGAATACAGCCATGCGTCTGCATAGTGCTGGCTGGAAATCGATTTATCATAATGAACTTTTGGCGGAAGGTTTAGCGCCAGATGACCTAAGTTCTACACTTAAGCAACGACTACGCTGGGCCCAGGGAACTATCCAAGTCTTAGTTAGAGAAAATCCACTGACAAAATCAGGGTTAACCTTTTGGCAAAGGTTGCAATATTTTAAGACGATGTACAGTTATTTCTCTGGTTTTGCAACCCTGGTTTTTATTTCTTGTCCAATTATCTATTTTTTCACGGATATTGTTCCAGTTAAAACCTACGGGCCTGACTTTGCCATCCACTTTTTCCCAGCTTTTATTATCAACCGTCTCACGTTCTTAGCAGCTACCTGGGGCATTCCGGCTACAGAAGTTTGGCGCTCTGAACAATATGCGATCGCTTTATTTCCCTTGCTAATCCAAGCCGTGTGGAGTGTATTTACAGGGCAAAAACTCAATTTTCAAGTCACACCTAAGCAGAGGCAATCTGGTATTTATCTCCGACTAGTTTGGCCGCAGTTAGTTGTCTTTATCCTCACTATCCTGGGGATATTATGGAGCCTTTACCGCTTTGCAATTGGGAACTTAAATAATCCTTGGGTTCATTTACTCAATGGTGGGTGGGCTATCTATAACTTGTTACTTTTGTCGGCTATCATCCGCGCATCTGTTTGGCAGCCTCCAAAAGAAGTATAAGAGGATTTTTTATAACTATTATTGATTCCTATTTGATTTTTGAACAGATACGTAGGGTGTGTTAGCGACAGCGTAACGCGCCATTATTAAGGGTTTGGTGCGTTACGGACTTCATCCTAACTAATTTTTTTCATAAATCAAACCGGACTCCTATATTATTGATTCCTTCTCTTAAAAAAAGGAGGTTCAGGGGGAATCAAATTCCTTCTTTTTATGTGGTATTTAGAGGAGATAAAAGTATTTGATACATCAATAGCAACTTTTAGAACATCCTCAAAGATGAATACAGGAAAAAGAAGAATATTTAACTTCCTTATAAATCTAATATCAAGAGGAAACAGCAATGAATACTGATTCAAATTCAAAAAACTTTGTTCAGCAAACTGTCTTAACAATTTATGCTCACGCTGATGATGAAGTTCTACCTGCTGCTGGCACTCTCAGTTTGATGTCTAAGGCAGGATGGAATGTTCGTTGCTTAATTTTGACTGATGGTAGTCTTTCCAGTTCGCCTATTAAGGGTACACGTCATCAAGAAGCGGATGCAGCAGGTAAAATCATTGGTGCAACTTATGAGTTTTATGCACTTGAGGAATATAATTTTTCAACCCAAGCAGTAATTAAAGTTACTGAAGAAGCTATTAGGCGTTGGCAACCGGATATCATTATTACTCATGCACCACAACCTGAGAAATATGGACATAGAGATCATGAAGTGTGTGCAATCGCAGTTTCTAATGTTGCTACCCGCAAAAACATAACTTTATGGTATTCAGCCCCACCTGTTTTTTTGCGTGGTTTTGAACCTAACTTTTTTGTAGATATTACTTCTGTGATTGAGGAAAAAGTTGCAGCTATCGGTTGTTATGAATCAGAGATGAATAAAGCATTTATGCAACTTGATGCCATACTAGTTTTATCTCGATTTTGGGCACGAGAATTGGGTCAAAAAGATGGCTATTTTGAAGCTTTTGAAATTTCCAGGCAATGCATAGATGCTAGCTTTTTTACTGCAATAGCTAATCATCGCCAAGCAATTAAACACAGTTGATTTCGTAAGAATAGCAAAAATATTGCTATCTATCTTGCAGTTTACCTGGTGTCAATGCCAAAATATAAATACATCTTTTTAAAACAAATAAACCATAGGACAAAACCATGAACAAGAGTGTAAAAGTACTAGAATTATCTGGAATTCTAGATGGTATTAGAGGTAATGAACTACGTCGTGAAGTAAGCAATACTCTGGCAAACGGAACTGAGATTTTATTGATTGACATGAAAGAAGTAAACTTTATCGATAGCTCTGGTTTAGGTGCTTTAGTGTCAGCAATGCAAATGACGCGAAATGCTAATGCTAAACTTTTTGTTTGTTCCATCAGCGCTCAAGTCAGGATGTTATTTGAATTGACTAAAATGGATAGAATTTTTCAAACATTTGCCGATCAAGATGAATTCAATCGCCAAGTATTGGCAATGCAATAAGCTGTTGACGATACAAAATTTGAATGTGCATATTTGGCTATACTAACTAAAGTTAACTTTTACCAAAGAAAAGTCATCATCAAGATTATCTTGAGCGTTTAATGTGAGAATATTCGCTAATAGTTGATTTAAGCCATAGGTATCTTCCCGGCTATGTTTAGTTAGTAAGTCAATAAAAGCATCAATGCCCCAAATTTTACCATCTGGCTGATTAATTTCATAAACACCATCACTAAAAATGTATAAAGTGCTGTTTTTTTCGATCTCCAAAACAGCATCCTCAAATTGAACATCAGCTAAAAAGCCAATCGGTAAATCCAAAGAACTTAACTGTTTAACTTGGATGTTGGCTGTAGAGAAATTAGATAACAATAAAGCTGGCGGGTGTCCAGCATTGGCATAAATAAGTTGACGTTTAGGGCGGTGATAAACTCCATACCAGATTGTGAAGTATTTATCACCGTGCTTCGTCATTTGAAAAGCGTGATTAAGGGCTTTTAGGACTTCACTGGGTTGACAAAAGTTAGTGTTTGGGAGAGATTGCGATCGCAAAACATTCAGCACGGATACAGATAGGAGGGCTGAACCTACCCCATGACCTGATACATCCAACAAATAAATTGCCAAATTATCCTCGTCGATCCAATGATGGTCAAAGCAATCACCGCCTAGCTGGGCTGAGGGAATAAACAGATTTTCTGTAGTTACTGCTCCTACAAGCGGTGAGGGTAAAAGCGATCGCACATAATCAGCAGCCTCAGCTAATTCTGCTTCCAAAATTTGCTTTTGGGTTTGTAAATCTTGATTTAGTGTCTCCAAAGCTTCTTTTTGACTTTGTAAATCTTGATTTAGCTGGTGTAATCTTAGCCCTGCTCTTACCCGTGCTTTCAATTCATTCATCTCTATAGGTTTAGAGATAAACTCATCTGCTCCAGCGTCAAGCCCCCTAACTCTATCATCTTCCTCTCCCCGTGCTGCTCCCTTAGCCGTCAATAGAATAAAAAAAGTAGTTGCTAACTCTGGATTTGTTCTAATTTGACGACAGACTTCTAACCCATCTACCTGGGACATCATCCAGTCACAGATAATCAGAGCAGGACGTAGTAATTGTGCTTGTGTAATTCCTTCCTCGCCATTTTTGGCGATACTGGTATCATAACCCTGATTTTGGAGGGTTTTTTTCAGTACTGTTCGCACTATAGGGTCATCATCAATAACCAGAATTTTAAACATAAATTGGAGTTTACTAAGTAAAATGATCGGTAAATAGTTGCTTTCATTTAACTTATATTACGCAATTTAGTTTTTAATGTATAGTAAAAATACTCAAATTAAATAAATTAACGAATACGATGATTTTAAAATATTTGATTGGTTAAAAAGTGAAAAATAAAATTTATCTAAAAGTCAACACAGACCTTACAGCATCGCCTCAAGTGCTATCTTGGTTTGAGCAGATGAATCAACCACCAATTACCAATAAACAAATTTGGTGGCAATGTCAAACACTTTTGATAGAAGGCTTCACTAACATTGTTGAACACGCTCACAAAAATTTACCTATTGAAACTCCCATTGAGATAGAAGCTGTGCGGTTCAATGAATATATAGAAATTCGCATTTTGTCTCAAGGTAAACCCTTTAATTTAGAGCAGCAATTGCAACAAACATCTGAATTTGAGGATAATGATCGAGATCGTGGGCGGGGTTTAAAAATTATGTCTGCAATAGCGGACGAATTAACTTATGAGCCGACAGAAGATAATCGTTACTGTTTATTTATTAGTAAATTTTACTAAAGTTATAGCAGGAACAAAAAGTTAGGTGTAGGTTGGGTTGAGGAACGAAACCCAACATTATCAAGACTTTATTGGGTAACACTAAAATTCAACCCAACCTACGATTCTTCTTAACTAAACCGTATTGATTTCTAATCTTTAGAAAGAGGATTCAGACCGCGACTGAATTGTTGCACCACCAAATTGAAAATTTGGTGGGGGTTTTCAACCCGATTATTCATCCGCCGGTCGAACAGAAGTCATTCTGAATTCTGTTCGATAAAATTATTTACTTTATATATATTTATCTTTACTTGACAATTCATATTTATGAAATATCTAAAATTGATATTTAGTAATCTATTTTGACTTTTCTTGCTAGCTAAAATTTTAAAATATTCTTTATTAGTTCTTGGTACAAATATCATTAATTATACCCATGCAGTCAGAGTTCAAATGATTGATATTAGAGAAGGTATGAAGAAATCTAAAAGGATAAACATAGTATGTTTAGCACCCAATTCAGTATTCTCGGTTATGAAGTTAGCGAAGAACTTTACAACGGTTCTCGAACTCTAGTTTATCGAGGATATCGGGAAACTGACTCCTTGCCAGTGGTGATTAAACTGCTGAAAAATCCTTATCCTAGCTTTAGCGAACTCGTACATTTTCGTAATCAGTACACCATTACCAAAAATCTTGACTATCCCGGAATTATCCAAACTTACAGCTTGGAACCC
This sequence comes from Nostoc sp. UHCC 0252, assembly GCF_034931145.1. NCBI lineage: Bacteria > Bacillati > Cyanobacteriota > Cyanophyceae > Nostocales > Nostocaceae > Nostoc > Nostoc sp. UHCC 0252. The sequence continues at coordinate 10,559 of NZ_JAYGHE010000051.1, forward strand.
TATCAAAACAGCTATGTGTTGGTAATGGAAGACTTTGGAGGAATATCCCTTTCTGAGTGGAGGGGTAGAGAAGGGAAGATAGGGGGAGAACCACAAAATCTAATTAAGTTTTTACAAATTGCAATATCTCTGTGCGACACCTTAAATTATCTCTATCAACATGATGTTATTCATAAAGATATCAAACTTGCAAATATTCTAATTCATCCCGAAACAAGACAAGTAAAATTAATCGACTTTAGTATTGCTTCTCTCCTTCCCAAAGAAACTCAAACAATAATTAATCCTAATTTATTAGAAGGGACTTTAGCTTATTTATCTCCCGAACAAACTGGGCGGATGAACCGAGGGGTGGATTATCGCAGTGATTTCTATTCTTTGGGTGTGAGTTTTTACGAATTGCTGACTGGAGAATTACCTTTTCAATCAGATGATCCAATGGAGTTGGTGCATTGTCACATTGCGAAAATGCCGCTCAGATTAGGTAACAGAGAAGATATTCCCCAGGTATTCTCTGATATCGTCATGAAATTAATGGCAAAAAATGCTGAGAATAGATATCAGAGTGCTTTAGGATTAAAGCATGATTTAGAAGAATGTTTATATCAAATCCAAGAAACTGGAACAATTACATATTTTGAAATTGCCAAAAGAGATATTTGTGACAGATTTATTATTCCAGAAAAATTATATGGTCGAGAAACAGAAGTCGAGAAACTACTAACAGCGTTTGAGAGAGTAGCCACCGGCAACAGTGAAATGATCTTAGTTGCGGGGTTCTCTGGTATTGGTAAAACTGCGGTAGTTAATGAAGTTCATAAACCGATTGTCAAACAACGTGGTTATTTTATTAAGGGCAAATTTGACCAATTTAACCGAAATATTCCCTTTTCGGCGTTTGTACAGGCTTTCCGCGATTTAATAGGGCAATTACTTACTGAAAGCGATCAACAAATCAAACAATGGCAAAATAAAATTACTGGAGCATTAGGTGATAACGCCCAGGTAATTATTGAAGTGATTCCAGAGTTAGAACTAGTTATTGGTAAACAATCTCCTGTGCCAGAAGTATCAGGCGTTGCAGCACAAAATCGATTTAATTTACTATTGGAAAAATTTATTGAATTATTTACTGATAAAGAACATCCACTGGTGATATTTTTAGATGATTTACAATGGATTGATTCTGCCTCATTGAAACTCTTGCAATCTTTAATGAGTGAGGTAAATTATGCCTCTTTACTACTTATTGGTGCCTATCGAGATAATGAAGTTTCTGCCACTCATCCTTTAATGTTGACATTGGATGACATCCAAAAAAATGGCGCGAAAATTAATACTATTACTCTCAAGCCTCTAAATGAATCCAAATTAAATCAGTTAGTGGCTGACAGTTTAGATTGTACAGAGAATCTAGCTTTGCCACTGTCAAAATTAATTTATCAAAAAACTCAAGGTAATCCATTTTTTACTATACAATTTATCAAAGCATTACATCAAGATGGCTTGATTTCTTTTAATTATGAGCAAGGTTATTGGCAATGTGACATAGCAGAAATTAACCAGCGATCGCTCGTCAATGATGTCGTTGAATTCATGGCATTACAATTACAAAAGTTGCCAGAATCAACTCAAGATGTTTTAAAATTAGCTGCGTGTATAGGGAATCAGTTTGATTTAGAAACCTTAGCAATTGTTTCTCAACAATCAAAAATAGAAACAGCAGCCTGTTTATGGAGTGCCTTACAAGATGGTTTAATTTTACCCAGAAGTGAGGTTTATAAGTTTTTTGTTGGGTCAGAAAATCAAGCTGTTACTCAACACAATTCTGAAATTATTGTATATAAATTTCTGCACGATCGCATTCAACAAGCAGCCTATTCTTTGATTCCTGAAAGCAAAAAGCAAGCAACTCACTACCAGATCGGCAAACTACTGCTAGGAAACCTATCAACCGCAGAACTAGAGGACAGAATTTTTGATGTAGTTAACCAAATCAACATAGGGAAATTTCTACTTCAAGATGAAAGCGAGAAAAAACAGCTTGCGGAACTCAATTTAAGTGCGGGTCAAAAAGCGAAAGCTTCCACAGCTTATGAAGCGGCAAAGACTTATTTACAAGTCGGGATAAACTTACTAACAAAAGATGCTAAGACTGCTGGGTATCGTCTGGCATTTGATCTCCATTTCAATTTAGCAGAAGCCGCATTGATGAGTGGAGATTTTCAGTTGTTAGAGGAAACGATATTAATCTTACTCGAATTTGCCAACTCAAATATCGATAGAGCCAAAATTTATGTTTTAAAGGTTACTCAATATTCTTTACAAGGACAGTTTTCTGAATCAATCCAGGCGGGTTTGGAAGGTTTACAAAGTCTTGGTATCACTGTTGATCGATATAGCTTGAAACAATTAGCTCAAGAAGAGTTTGCTGTTGTTCAAGAACGCATGAAAAATCGCCCGATCGCCACTTTACTGAATTTGCCTACTGCAACTAATCCAGAAGTTCGAGCCGCGATCGAATTATTGATTATTCTGCAACCACCAGCCTATATTGTCTCTGATTTCGACCTATACAGTTTCGCTACCTTCAGAGCAGTCCGTTTATCGATTGAGCAGGGTAATACTGCTGAATCAATCAAAGCTTATGCCACCTACGGTTTTCTAATTGGACTGATGCATAGTCAGTACCAGCAAGGACTTGAATTCGCTGATGTTTCTCTACAACTGAGCTATAAGCTTAATAGTAAATTTCAGCAATCAGGGGCCAGCTTTATGTTAGGTTGCTGTATTCAGGTGTGGGCGAAGCCGATACAGGGGGCAGCTGAGATTAATTATGAAGGGTTTCTTGCGGGACTGGAATCTGGAGAAATCCCCCATGCCGGATACAACCTCTACAGTAATATTTGTAATCGACTGTTTCAAGGTGAAAATCTAGCAGATATTGCGATCGACATCGATAAATATTGGCTAATTGGAGAGAAACTAAAGCATGATTTTTTGCTAAGTATCCTTTCAGCCTGCCGTTTCTTTGTCAATCAACTCTCGCAATCTCTAGATGAGCAAGAACAAATCGCCACAGCAGAGCAATCTTGGGTTGAGCGTTCTGAAGCATTACAGTCTCACACAGCACTTGGTACGTATTACATTTTACAAATGCATCGAGCTTGCCTAATTCAGGGGTTCAAGCCAGACATTCACTATGTTACAGAGGCGGGTAAATTTCTCAATGGTTGTGCAGGATTTACCACCTCTGCTGGTTACTATTACTACAGCTCTCTCATTTTGTGCAACGGCTATTCAAGTTTGACAGAAGCAGAACGTAGCGATGTCTTGCAGCAGATTGAAACCAATCAAGCGCAACTCAAAATCTGGTCAGAAAGCTGTTCAGAAAACTTCTTGCATAAGTATTTGCTGGTCGAAGCAGAACGATCGCGGATTGCCGAAAAATACCTGGAAGCCATGAAACTTTACGATCGCGCCATTGCCGAAGCTAAAGCCAATGGTTATCTCCAAGAAGAAGCGATCGCCAACGAACTCACTGCCAAATTTTACCTGGAACTGGATAAAGAAAAAGCAGCCCAAGGATATATGCAAGAAGCATACTACTGCTATGCTCGGTGGGGAGCAAAAGCTAAAATCGATGATTTAGAAAAACGCTATCCTGAATTACTCCAACCCATTTTACATCAACAACAACTCAGCTTTAATTCTCTAGAAACCATCGCTCCTATTGCTCACAGTTCGATATCTTTATCCAGTCAAACTTCCATTATTAGTAGAACCAACGTTTCCAATACCTTAGACTTTATGTCTATTCTGAAAGCGGCTCAAGCTATTTCTAGTAGTATTGAATTCGATGAAATTATTGCTAGCCTGACGAAAATTATTCTCGAAAACTCTGGAGCAAAAAAATTTGCCTTAATTCTTTCTGAAGATGGAAACTTACAAGTCAAGGCAATCACTTTTATTAATCACCAAGACAATTTTTTAACTCCAATCCAAACTATTTTTAAATCACAATCACTAGATACTTGTGAAGATATTCCTAGAAAAATTATTAATTATGTCAAAAATACTCAAAAGACAGTTGTTATAGATAACTGCCAAACAGATGTAGCTGGGTTACTTGGAGAATATCTGCTCGAGTTTCAGCCCCAGAGTGTACTTTGTATGCCGATTATTAATCAAGGACATTTAGTGGGTATCCTCTATTTAGAAAATAAATTAGTAGCAGGGGTATTTACTAGCGATCGCATCAAAGTTATCCAAATGTTATCTGTGCAAGCTGCCATTTCTCTAGAAAATGCTCGTCTTTATCAAGAATCTCAAGAAAAAGCTCAACAGATTCAACAAAACCTCCAGCAGCAAAAAACCTTATTTAATGTTGTGAATCAGATCCGAGAGTCTTTAGATTTAAGTGCAATTTTTCGTGCAGTAACTCAAAATATTCGTTCAATCCTTAATGTCTCGCGCGTCGGAATTTATCAATTTCATCTCGGAGTAAATTACGAATATGGGGAATTGATTGCCGAAGATGTCCTACCCCAATTCCCTTCTGGTTTAGCTATAAAAATTCAAGATCATTGTTTTGGAGAGAACTATGCAACCCTGTACAAACAGGGACGAATTTGTGCAATATCAGATATTGAAACCGCAGAAGTTTTAGATTGTCATCGAGTAATTTTGCAACAGTTTCATGTTAGAGCATCATTGGTTGTAGCAATTATGCAAGATGACGAATTGTGGGGCTTACTCTGCATTCACCAATGCGATCACCCGCGTCACTGGCAACCTTCTGAGATTGAATTTGCCCAACAAATTGCTGCACAAATGGGAGTTGCGCTCCAACAAACCGATCTACTGCTGGAAACTCGCCAACAAGCAACCCAATTAGAAGAAACACTCCAAAATCTCAAACAAACTCAACTTCAACTAGTACAAAATGAAAAAATGTCTGCGTTGGGAAATCTTGTTGCGGGGGTAGCTCATGAAATGAATAATCCTCTCGGTTTTATTTCTGCTAGCCTTGAACAAAGTAAACCGGTATTTGCAGATATTTTCAAACATCTGAAATTATATCAAGAAAGTCTACCAAATCCAAAAGAGGAAATTATTGAACACGCCGAAGAAATCGACTTGGAATATAGCTTAGAAGATTTGCCTAAGATGATTGATTCGATGATGATAGCCTGTGATAGGTTGAAAAATATCAGTACCAGTCTCCGCACTTTCTCCCGTGCAGATCAAGACTACAAAGTACCTTTTAATATCCATCAAGGCATTGATAGTACCATTCTCATTCTCAAACATCGTCTGAAGGCAAATCAACAACGTCCCGCCATTGAAGTTATCACAAACTACGGTAATTTACCTCAAGTAGAGTGTTTCCCTGGTCAATTGAATCAGGTATTTATGAATATCCTGGCGAATGCTATTGATGCCTTCGATGAATCAAATACAGACCGGAGTTTTGGGGAAATTAAAGCCAATCCTAATCGGATTATGATTACCACCTCATTGGCAGATAAACAGATTGAGGTGAAGATTGCTGATAATGGTCAAGGCATGAGTGAATCAGTTAAACAAAAAGTATTTGACCACTTGTTTACTACGAAAGGTGTTGGTAAAGGAACGGGATTAGGATTAGCGATCGCTCAGTCTATTATTGTAGAAAAACATTGTGGAACTTTGGATGTGAATTCTACCCCGGACGTTGGAACAGAATTTGTGATTACCTTACCGATTCTGGCTTAGGCTCAAAGTTAGGGAATTCCAAAAAATAAATTATCCCAATTTCTGGACACAACACAACTGTCTACGCACTTGTCGCCCCTTGAAAAGAAGGTGTTGTATCAAGTTCGACTTAATACTTATGTCATTGCAAGCGTTGCGCGGCAATCCCAAACCTTTGCGATTGCTATCTCTACGAGACGCTACGCGAACATTCCACTTCGTTGCATTCGCAATGACATATTATAAGTGTTTAACCAAACCTGATGATATTAAGTTCGATTTTTATAAAATATCTGTTGGTAGCAAATAACATTAATGCTGGATTTTGCTTTGCTTCACTCAATTTATGAGGGATTGTGTTAGCTTCAACGATTTCTAGTCCCCAATAGCCACCCGAAGGCTGGCTTCCCGTAGGGTGGAGGATAAGGGACAATTCAAATTAAAATTAGCTCCTGGGAACCGCCGCACAGGTTAGTAATAGTTGCCGATTTGCAGAAGATTGATCTGCAACCAATTCAATTTTTCCTTGGGTATTGCGTCGCCAAGAAGTAGCCTGAACAAGAGTATTTGGCGTTGAAGGAATTTGTGCTTGTACTGGTTCTGTTTTGCGGTATGCAGAGATATTACGCACATCAGACCAAGTGCGATCGCTCATTACTTGCTGATTGGGATTTTGCGGTATCCCACCTCTTCCTGTGGCAATAAAACTACTATTACTGGTGTCTGCACAACCTGCGGTAATTTGTTGGGATGAGTCTGTTAGATTTGTGGGTAATTCAACTAAGCCAGAATTGGGGTCAACACCAAAATGATTAATTTGGACTGTGCCACTAACTCCAAATTCGGAACTAGCCGTAATATCACTTTTGGGGGTGAGTCGGTCGCGGAATTTTAGCCCAAATAGACCTTGAGTGGTGATGTTGATGTTACCGCCTTTCCCTTGGACTGCATTGGCGATGATGTCGCTGTTTTCTAACCCGATGATGACGGGGGAATTGATAGAGATGTTACCACCACTGGCAGTTCCAGTGGCATTGGTGGTGATGGTGCTACCGTTACGCAATAGCAGTAAGTTACTATCTATGGTAATGTTCCCTTGATCGCCCCCTGCAACCTGTGCCTGTAGACTAGCGCCATTAATCAGAGAAATGCGATCGCCCGTTAAAGACAGGTTTCCTGCACCGCCAGCACCAGTTCCATTTACCTCTATAACACCGCCATCAGCAACCACAATCGACGGGGCTTGAATTTTCACGAAACCTGCTGCTGCATCAGAGAGAGACGTAGCTGAAATGCGGCTGGGATGATTGGTCAAGTAACTAAAGAGGGGAGCAGGAAAGTCACCGATGCCTCTAACTTCTAGCAATTCACTGGCAATAACTGTTACATCACCTGCTTTACCTATACCAGAAGATGTCCCTGCACTAATAAATCCTCCATCAAGAATACGGATGCGATCGCCCATGACTGTGATACTACCACCTTCCCCGCTACTACCAGGAAAAGCACCTGCGCCAATATAACTAGGGTTGGGAATCAGCCCGAAGCCAGGAACTTCAGCATACGCGACTCCAGTAATTTCAATATCTCCTGCTTGTACAAATAAGTCGCCGGCTTTACCCGAACCTCCTGTAATTACCGATAGATTAGAAGCACTAAACAAAGACAGGCGATCGCTGGTTAAATTCAATGCCCCTCCTGTAGCTGTGCCTTGGGCATTAGTCGAAATTGTGCTATTTTGCTCCAGAAGCGTTGTTCCTGCGGCGATGGTAATATTTCCTCCCTGTCCGGCTGCTTGGGCATTGGCAAGGATTTGTCCTTGGTTGTTCAGTTTCAAGGTATCGCCAATTTTCAGTTGAATGTTGCCTCCTTGACCGGTTTGGGTAGAAGCGTTAATTTGCCCACCATTGCTGATACTTAAAGTCTGGGCATTCAATACCGTATCGCCTCCTTGACCATCCCTAGCAATGGCAATTAAGCTACCTTGGCGATCAAGGACAACAGAATTGGCATTAATCTCTAAGTTACCTGCATTTCCCCCCGTACCATCATTCCATACCGAAATCGTGGCCCCATCTTGGACGCGAACAGTATCTGATTTAATATTGACTGAACCTGCATCAGAGGCGGTAGTAGAAGCCGCAGTAATTGTACTTGGGAGAATGCGACCATCAGCTAAGGGTTGAGAAATACCCTCTACGGTAATATTTTTGACTTGCAAGTTAATATTCCCCGCCGCACCATTGCCATCTGTGGATGAGGTAATTTGTCCCCCATTGAAGACGCGCAAACTATCGGCTGTCAATTTAATGTTGCCCCCTTGAGCCGTAGAATTCTGCCCGATCGCTACAGTGATACCGCCAGGAGCCTGGGTATAAATATCAATCACGGGATCGCTGACTTGTATATCGGTGGCTTGAATAGTTATATTGCCCGCTTTACCTCTACCTGCGATCGCCGGATTCTCATTTCCTGCGATCGCACTGGAGATAGTCCCGCCAGCAGCAAGGTTGAGTTGACCTGCCTGAATTGTAATATTGCCCCCCTGACCATCCACCATGTTGAGAATTGAACTAACGATCCCACTGTTAAAATTGTCCATACCTGTGCCGCGAACCTCAAGGCTCTGAGTCGCTGTAACGGAGATATCTCCAGCCTTACCCGTTGTATTTGTAGACAAGAAGGGATTGCCCAACAAATCAGAGCTTATGCGTGCCCCATCTAGCAGACGGACTCGTTCAGCTACCACCTTAATCGTGCCACTGGTATTCTGTTGCCCTCCCGCAACTAGCGTTGTAATGGCACTTGCGACATTAGCCCCTGTAAATGGATTGGGAAATGGATTGTAACCGCTAACATCTACATCAGTAGCATTAATTGTGATGTTACCTGTTTTGGCATTATTGATCGGTGCGAAGGTGAAAAAGTCAGCGCCAAAGTTAAGGGAGTTGATCCATGCCCCATTGACAACGCGCAGCCGTTGAGTATCAATCGTGATATCTCCGGCAGTCGCTCCACTTCCAGTCACACTAGTCAACAAGCCTGGAGGACTATAATTATCGGGATGAGACACACCCAACAAATCGACAAATTCTGTGGTTTGGACATTGATACCCTGCCCTTGCTGATTCGCCCCAGTAGAGGATTCTATATTTGAGCCATCTTGTAAGGTTAAACCACGACCCCGAATATTAATTGCGCCCCCAATCGCTCCACTAGTGTTGATATTGGAAGACTGACTCAGGGTAATGTTGCCCCAGGTGGGTGATAGGGATGAACTCGCCAATTGCCAGTTCCCAGAGGTCGGTATATTTACTGTGCCATTTTGCATTGCCCACAACTCTACATGACCATCCGGCGCAAAAATGTTGGCACTATTGATATCCACTTGCCCTCCAATCAGCGCCAGGGTTTGATTCGGTGCCATAGACAATGTTGGCATCCGAAAGAAGAAATTGTTGGCAGGCGTACCTTGGACTGTGATCGCACCAGCATTACTTCCCATCTGCAAACCCACAGGTACACTCATGGTTAACAACGGTGCTTCTGTGGGATTTACCGCACTAAATCCTGTTCCGTCGGCAAATTTAATACTATTCGCTGTCGTCCCCACAAAGGAACCACTAATATTCAAACTGGCATTTTGCCCAAATACAATTCCATTGGGATTCATTAAAAACAAACTCACGGGATTATTACTGTTGAGAGTTTGAATTAATCCATCAATATGAGAAACATTCCCCCCCGTAACCCGACTAAATATAGTTGTAATATTAGGCGTATTTACTAAATTAAAACTAGCAGAACCACCTGTGGGCACAGAAAAATTACTGAAGCTATGAAATAAATTATTACCTTTTTCTATACCGTTGAGAATCGTAAAATTATGATTAATTGAGTTAACAACAGTGTTGGTTGTGCCATCCGATGTTACCTGAGCCATTGCAGGCAGTATCAGGGTAGAACCGAATAATCCAATTGTTAATGCTCCCAGTTTGGCGATCGCTCTCATAAGATTAAGAATCTCTTGACATATAGTACTAGGGTTCCCAACAAGGTAGTAGTTTTAACTTATTACTACTAATTCTTGGGAGCAACCGCACAGACCCTAGCTATCTAATTGGTGTTGTTTGCAAGTAAGCTGAAAAAATATATAGCAACAGCCAGTCCTCAGCGATCGAAAAAAAACCTAGCCATCGCCCACAAAGATATTTCCCGGATACCAAACGAATAATTATGAAATGTGAATTAAATAAGTGTATCCATTACGACACAACATCAGGTACACCAATTCTGTATAAAGGTGCGCCTAACTAGAGCAGATTGCAACTTGGTGAGGTACAGTTGACATCCTCACCGCCGTGAACGCACTCTTAAGAAGGAGTAATAAGTAATAAGTAATAAGTAAATACCCATTTTTCATCCACTCATTAATAAGTAATGAGTAAGAAGTAAAAAGTAATGAGTAAGAAGCAAGAAGGAAGAAGTAAATATTCATAACTCATAACTCATTACTCATTACTCATTACTCATTACTTTAAAGCCGTGCTGGAAACACGGGGTTTTAAACCCATTTTTCTGATAATCATAGGGGCACTATCAATGACAGATTATCTTCTTCTGGGTCTTCTATCTAATAAATTAACCGCAGCACCAGCAGCAGCACCATTGACACCATTTTTCCAGGTAGTTCTACAACCGCCAGAAATTGCGCCTGCCAGTACACCAGCACCAGCACCTACACCGATATCTTGAACAGGTAAACGTCCGTTTCTTCTTCTGGCTCTGGTGCGTCTTGCACCATTGGCAGCATTAACAGCAGCACCAGCAGCAGCACCTTTAAAAGCATTGTCTAATACCGAACCACAATTTGTTACAACCCCACTTAATACACCTGCCCCGGCTCCAATGGCTGCATTATTAAGAACTCGGTCATCAGCAGAAGCAGGTTGAACCGGAATTAAGCTGGTACCAGCTAAAGTGGCAGCCATCAAGCCAGGTAGAAATGCGCGTTTTAGCATGTTTTGCATAGTAGTACCCTCTAAAAATCTTACGATTGGTGAACAACCAAATTTCAGTGCGATCGCTAATTCTCGTATTCCTGATTTTAGACAACAGCAATATTATCTAAAATAAGGAATAAGGATATTTGTGATAATTGTACCCACTAACAACGTAATTTTAGCCCAAAGCTTGTTGTATTTACTGAGTGGACAATAATGAAACTGACACATCAACAGAATTTTTTAGAGCATCAACGTACCAGCAATGTTGACGGACAATCAGATGGCTCTAGTATTATCCTCAAGATAAATCTTGAATCAATCTGCCAGAAGTTCCATTCCCGGAATCAAAACCATTCTGAGCCATTCACCGTGAACTTTGGCGTAAAGAAATGTTTGATAATTTGGTAGGAGCGATCGCGTGTGCCATTCCACTCAGCACCGTTTGCAAAGCGCGATCGCCAAACCTTCATAAGAACGATGCTTGATCACAACAAGTGAGCAAAGAAGCGATCGCCATTTATTGCAGATATTTCTTCAATTCAGCCGCCGCATGGACAAACAGAGAACGAACGGATGGAAGCTCGGCTAAACCATTCAACAATCCAAAATCATGGATCATACCGTTGTACTGCACAGTGGTTACGCTGACCCCAGCTTCATCGAGCTTGCGTCCGTAGGCTGCGCCTTCATCGTGCAAAATATCGCTTTCTGCAATTTGAATTAAAGCTGGCGGCAAACCTTGCAGTTGCTCAACGGTAGCCTGGAGGGGGGAGGCATAGATATCTTTGCGTTTCTCTGGGTCAGGGATGTACATGCCGTACATCCACTTCATTAAAGAAGTGGTCAGGAAGCGTTTCTCACCAAATTGCTGATAAGAATTTGTTTCAAAATCAGCATCGACAATCGGCCACAACAGAATTTGTAACTTAATGTGAGGCCCCCCGTTCGCTTTTGCCTTTAACGTAGTGACAGCCGTCATATTACCGCCGACGCTGTTGCCGACAATCGCCAGGTTTTTGCCATCTACTCCAATCTCCTGGCCATGCTCGGCAACCCATTTCGTCGCGGCATATATCTCATTAATCGCCTGGGGATACTGAGCATCGGGTGTGCGGGTGTAGTTGACAAAGACCGCCGCAAAACCGGAAAGCACGACGAGATCGCGCACCATACGCTGGTGGGTTGGGTAGTCGCCCAGCACCCAACCGCCACCGTGAATAAAGATGAAAACAGGCAATACACCTTTAACACCCTCCGGTCGCACGATGTTGAGTATGATTGAATATCCGTCAGAGGTAATCGTCTTTTCAGATTCTTCAATGCCTGAAAGATCAACTTGAACAGAAGCCTGGGCATCTACAAGGACTTGACGTGCTTCGAGGGGAGGTAATGTTTCTAGCGGTACACCACCTGAATTCAGTAGGTTCAAAAATGCCTTCGTTTCTCTAGAAAGACGCGGATCATCTGCAACTTCTAAAACGTTCACGGCTTGCGGATTGACTGGAGCAACCATATATTCTCCTTCGGTTGGTAGATGGTAAAAACTGCTCTATTTGGAATCCCGGTTTTGAATTGCTGTGGTTAGTAGCTCAACTTCCCAGGCATCATTGTAGCGATTTTGATTGATAAACAGAGTTGGGTATACGTCACCCCACACTGTTTTTTCCAACAATGAATTAAAAAGCGAAAGCGCTAAGAAAGCTTTGTCTCTTAGCGCCTTTGGATGAAATATTTTCTCTAACTTCTACACCATCTCTGATGATGCTTGCATCATCTGTTGTGGTTGCGGCTGGAACATAAACAACGAATAGACCACATCTCGGCGGATATTCACCATCATATCCAAGAAGAGTTCGTAACCCTCGCTCTTATACTCAATTAATGGGTCTTTTTGACCGTAACCACGCAATCCTACTGATTCGCGTAAGGCATCCATTTGTTGCAGGTGTTCCCGCCACAAGGTATCAATGCGTTGCAAAATAAAGAAACGTTCAGCTTGGCGCATCAGTCCGGGTTGAACTTGGTCAATTTGCGCTTCTTTGAGATCGTAAGCAATTCGCACCTGTTCATGGAGGAAAGCTTTAATCTCACCAACTGTCATATCTTCTAATTGATTTGGTTGCAAGTCTGCTAGCAGATAGACGAATTCTTTGACTTTCTCAACCAACTTTTCTAACTCCCACTCTTCTGAGGGTAAGTCTATGTTGATGTAGTAATCAACGATGTCATCCATCGTTTTTTCAGCGTACTTGATTACCTGTTCTTTCAAGTCTTGACCTTCTAAAACCCGGCGGCGTTCAGCGTAAATAGCACGACGTTGATTGTTCATCACTTCGTCATACTCAAATACCTGCTTCCGAATGTCGTAGTAGTAGGTTTCGACTTTTTTCTGTGCGCCTTCCAAACTGCGGGTAAGCATCCCAGATTCGATGGGCATATCTTCTTCTACATTGAAGGCTTGCATTAACCCAGCAACGCGATCGCCACCAAAAATCCGCAATAAGTTATCCTCTAAACTGAGGAAGAATCTCGTGGTTCCAGGGTCGCCTTGTCTTCCTGCACGTCCGCGCAACTGGTTGTCAATCCGCCGCGATTCGTGGCGTTCTGTGCCAATTACGTGCAAACCACCGATTCCTACTACTTCATCATGTTCGCGGGTCGTAAATTGTTCGTATTCTTGCTTAACGCGGTTGTAGGCTTCCCGCAATTTCAGAATCACAGGGTCATCAATGGGAGCTTTTTCGGCAGCCACAGCCACCTTGTCTTCAGCTTCCAATTCCGGTAAGCTGCGATCGCCATACTCACGGACTGCAATTTCTACTGCATCTTTGAGCAGTTTCTCTGTCTCTTTTGTCAACTGGGTAGGGAAGATTTCTGGTGAAGCCCGCCAAGTTTTGACTTTTTTGCCAGGGACAAAGCCTTGACCACCACCATGTCCTGTGGGCAATCCGGCTGGTCTTTGAACGCCAAAGCTATCTTCATCTTCTGGCATGACGATGCGGGGCATGAAGTATTCCCGCAGCTTCAGACGTGCCATGTATTCGGAGTTACCACCCAAGATAATGTCTGTACCTCTACCAGCCATGTTAGTAGCAATGGTGACAGCGCCTTTCCGTCCAGCTTGGGCGACAATTTCCGCTTCCCGCTCGACGTTTTCGGGACGGGCATTAAGTAATTCGTGGGGAATCTCTAACTGCTTCAGCAATCGACTGAGAAGTTCAGACTTTTCTACACTAGTGGTTCCTACTAACACAGGTCTGCCGAGTTCGTGCATTTCGGCACATTCTCTAGCGATCGCCCCCCACTTACCTGCTTCTGTCTTAAAGACCATATCAGACAAGTCTTCGCGTCTGCGATCGCGGTTGGTAGGAATTACCGCAACTTCGAGTTTGTAAATTTTTTCAAATTCTGGTTCTTCCGTTTTTGCTGTTCCCGTCATTCCGCCCAATTTTGGATACAGCAAGAACATATTTTGATAGGTAATTGTCGCTAGAGTTTGAGTTTCTGGCTGAATCTCTTCGTGTTCTTTGGCTTCAATAGCTTGGTGTAGTCCATCACTCCAACGCCGTCCAGGTAGCACCCGACCGGTAAATTCATCTACAATTACCACTTCCCCATTGCGGACGATGTAATTTACATCTTTAAGGAAAAGTTCTTTGGCTTTAATGGCATTGAAAACGAAGTGCGCCCAAGGATCTTCTGGGTCAAATAAATCTGTGACTCCTAAAAGATTTTCGGCTTCTGCAAAGCCTTCATCTGTCAATAGCACGTTACGAGCTTTTTCATCCACATCATAATGCTCGTCTTTTTTGAGTGTGAATGCTATTTCAGCCGCTTGTACATACTTTTCTGTAGGTCTTTCCACCTGCCCGGAAATAATCAGTGGTGTCCGCGCTTCATCAACTAAAATCGAGTCTACCTCGTCAATTACGCAATAATTGAACGGGCGTTGCACTACATCTGCCATTGATGTCGCCATGTTATCCCGCAGGTAGTCAAACCCTACTTCGCTGTTGGTGACATAAGTAATATCGCAATCGTAGTTTTTCTGGCGTTCACTGGGAGTCATGCTTGATTGGATTAGCCCCACACTCAGCCCCAAGAACCGATGCACCTGTCCCATCCATTCAGCATCCCGACGAGCCAGATAATCGTTCACGGTGATGACGTGTACACCTTTACCAGTCAGGGCATTCAAATAACTCGGTAAGGTGGCTACAAGGGTTTTACCCTCACCGGTTTTCATTTCGGCAATTTGCCCTACGTGTAAAATGATACCACCAAGCAGTTGAACATCAAAGTGCCGTAAGCCTAACACGCGCCGTCCTGCTTCCCGAACAACCGCGTAAGCTTCTGGCAAAAGGTCATCCAAGGCTTCGCCTTTGGCAAGCCGTTGTTTAAATTCGACAGTTTTAGCTTTTAACTCTTCGTCGGAAAGAACCTTAATTTCTTCCTCTAAAAGGTTAATTTCAGTAACAGAAGGCTGGTATTTTTTAAGCTTACGAGCGTTGGGGTCGCCCAACAAAAGTTTTAGCATGGCAGATTATAGAACTGAATCAAGGGGGATGGGAATTAAAGGGTCGGCATTGATTATAAACATTTAACCCAACCCAACCGTCTTGGTTGTGGATGGGTGTCAAATGAGAATTACCTCAAAAACAGGAGAAAAACTAGCCAATTATTTAGTAAACTAATTGGTTTTAACTCTTATCTTATATTTACTCTTTCTTCATAGTATCATTTTGCCCTAAGATGGGGGCAGAGAAGGAATAGAGTTATGAGTTAGGATCACTTCCATTCTGGTGTCAGACGACGGAAATTGTAATCGCTAGCACTGGGATGACAACTGACACAGCTGCCAAGCTGGACGGGACGTGGTAAGTTGACTCCTGGGTGCAAAGCTTTGAAATAGCGTGAGTTACTGAGGCGATATGGTGTTTCTTCATCGTCTCGTTGGACACGGGAGAAAGTCGAAAGATATCTCCACACCAAGATGCGCTGCGGATCGACTAAAGGCTTTATTTGTGCGCCGTAGTGCTGCGAGTCTTGCAGAAGATTTTTCCAAGTTTGGGTGGGTAAAACGCCTGGTGGTAAGGCTATGTGGCAGGTGGAACAGTTTTCTAAGTACAGTTCTTGCCCTAGTTGATACTGTGTAGGTACTGCATCAATAGTACCAATTTCGCTGGAAGGAGTAGCACTTTGAGCATTAGTTGCTAAAGCTAGAAGCCAACCCATAGCTAGGCTCCACGTTACAATTACCAGAAGTAAACCAAAAAATTGGCGTTTGAACTCGCGTTCGGCACTTTGCTTTAATACTTGGCGATCGCTATCACGAATTTTGCGTTTAACAAAAATTGACATTCCTCACATTCCCAGATATTTAGAAGTGGCGCTTGTGCTAATCATAGGACTTACGCAGTATTAGCAGTGTTTCAGATTTTGTATAAGTAGTTTTAGTAAGAGTACTCCAAGTAAAAAATGCTCAATTGTCATTGCGAGCGAAGCAAAGCAATCGCAAGGGCTGGGATTGCTTCGCTTCGCTCGCAATGACGGGTTTTGGATCATTTATTTTTTGGAACACTCTAATAGCAAGCCGCTCTGTGTCTAAGCATCTCTAAGCATTAATAACAATGGCATATCATTGACTGTGCCAAAAAAAATCTCTTGGTATTTTTAACCTGACTCATCAGAAAAATCAGCCACAATATCTCGGATTTCATTTGCACCAATATCTTCTCGGTCAGACTTGGAATAAATCGTTAATAGCAAAATACTTGTAGTTGACTCAACTTGATAAATCAATCGGTATCCAGCACTCTTACCTTTTTGGATACTACTGTTGCGAACTCTCACCTTGTAAACAATATACTCCTCACCGATACCCGCAATGCGTAGGCGTAGCCCGCCGTAGGCATCGCCTACAATGTTCCCCTGTTGTAATTGCTCAATAATCGGTTGAACGTCAGAGCGAATATTGCGAAATCTCTTAGATAGGTAGCGCAAGTTTTGTTTATATTCAGGAGTTAAATCGATTAATACCGATGGCTGTTCATTCGGCATCGATTCCCTCCCACATTTCAGATAATGGCAGGCGTTGCCCCGCTTTTGCTTGCTGCAAGGCTCTCCTCAAGCTCGCTTTAATCTCCTCAACGGGTGTATCATCAGGATCAACCTCTTCTGCTTCAGCCTGTTCTGGAACCAACACAATTACCCGAACCTGATGAGGATAAGTAGTTCCCTGAATCGGCTCATCTAAAACTAGGTTTCCCTGAGAGTCAATCCTGCCGGTAACTTCGATCGCTTTCATTTGTTGTCTACCTGATTTTGTAGGAGATCCTAACATTTGAAATCCAAGCAAGATCAGGGAATTTAAGTTTATCCCTGACTTTAATACAGGATTGCATTGGATTTCAGATTTTGTTATATCATGTTCGGCAAATCACTTATAGTATGTCATTGCGAATGCAACGAAGTGGAATGAAGCAATCGCAAAGGTTTGGGATTGCCGCGCAACGCTTGCAATGACATAAGTATTAAGTCGAACACGATATTAGTAGCATTTCTAGAGAAAGCAATTAGACCAAAATAGAAACGACCGTTATCTATCTTTTTGAATTTAAGGAATAGAAACCGATCGCAATAACCGCTCAACAACAGTTCTAGCGTTGCGTCCTCCTCTAGGAATAAGGCGATGGCAAAGAACGTGAGGAACGAGAAACTTTACGTCATCGGGAATGACATAATCACGCCCTAATAGAAAAGCTAGCGCTTGGGCAGCCCGTTGTAATGCTAATGTGCCACGCGGACTGACACCAAGGGCGATTTCCTCATCTTGGCGTGTTACCCGCACCAATTCGAGGATGTACTGTTGCAACGAAGTTGCCACTTTTACTTGAGAGCAGATGTAACGCAATTCCTGTACTTCTGCCAAGGTGATACAAGGCTGTAAATCGGCAACTTTCACACCATTTTGGAGATTTTGCAGCATCAGGAGTTCTTCTGACTCCGAAGGATAGCCCAAACTCAGCGACAACATGAACCGATCCATTTGCGCTTCCGGCAGGGGAAAAGTACCTTGATATTCGATCGGGTTTTGAGTAGCAATGACAAAAAAGGGCTGAGGAACTGGACGAGAGACACCATCAACTGTTACCTGATGTTCTTCCATAACTTCCAACAAAGCTGATTGAGTGCGGGGTGTAGCGCGGTTAATTTCGTCAGCTAGGAGGATATTGGCAAAGACTGGGCCAGGAAGAAAAGTAAATTCGCCGCTTTTTGGATTCCAGATATTAGTGCCAGTGATGTCAGTTGGAAGTAAATCGGGGGTACATTGTAACCGTTGAAACTTGCCATCCAGTGAACGAGCTAAAGATTTAGCGAGCAGGGTTTTACCAACACCAGGGACATCTTCTAGAAGGGCATGACCACCACCTAGTAAGGCTACTAGCACTAAGCGTATTGCCTCAGCTTTGCCAACGATGGTAAGAGCCAGATTTTGTGTTAAAGCGTCAATTTTTTCTCTCATGCAGCGCGGGGAGTGGGGAATGGGGAATGGGGAAGAAGCAGAGGAGCAGGGAGCAGGGAGCAGGGGGAAATAGCCAATTCCCAATGCCCAATGCCCAATGCCCAATTTCCCTAAATACATTGTTCCCACTCAGCACTCAGCACTCAACACTCAAAACTTCTTTAGCAACAATGCAGTCAAGGTGAATTTGTGTTTTTAAGGCTTCTAGAGAAGAGAATTTTTGTTCAGGGCGCAAAAATTTAACTAATTCTACAGCCAGTTTTTTGCCATACAAATCACCAGACCAATCAAATAAATGTACTTCCGCAGATGAATAAGTACCATTTACAGTTGGGCGATTGCCGATGTTCATTACGCCTAAGCTTTCACTAGAAGCCGCATCTGATGTTTCATTGAAGGTAAAAACGCGGACGGCGTAAACTCCCTGGCGGGGTAAAAACTTTTCTTTTGGTACTTGAAGGTTGGCGGTGGGAAAGCCAATCGTTCTGCCTAATTGTTGACCTTGAACGACAACACCAAAGAGAGTGTAAGGGCGACCTAGCAGTAGATTTGCGTTTTCGATGTCGCCTTGCTCAAGGGTTTGGCGGATCAATGAAGTGCTAATGCGGGCATCTTGAGCAGAAGTATTATTGACGCAACTACTTTCTGTGGGCGAGTCACCTGTATAAGTTTGTAAAGGAACGATGGTAACAGGGATATTATGTTTGGCGGCGATTAATTGCAAATCTTTAGCAGTGCCACTGCGCTTTTCGCCAAAACAAAAATCCTGCCCGATGCTAATTCGCTGGCATTGCAGTTGCTGCACGAGAATTTTTTGAACGAATTCTTCGGGGGTTAAAGCAGATAATTCTTTGTCAAAGGGTAGTAATACTAATTGTTCTACCCCAAGCGATCGCAATTGTTGGACTTTTTCATCCAGTGGCGTTAACAAAGTCCGGGGTTGCCCCGTGAAAAACTCCTGTGGATGGGGGTCAAAGGTGACAACTGTTGAATAGGCATATTCTTGATTCGTCAGTTGTTGACTTTCCTTTGACTGGGGGCTACTGGCTACTGACAAGCGATCGCCAGGGTGCAAGACTGGTTGAATTACTCTTTGATGACCAAGATGAACACCATCAAACTTGCCAAGGGCGACAGCAGTCGGCGTTAGTAGCCCTTTGCTCGAAGAAGCAACCCACACAGAACACCCATTTTGAGACAAATTTAGCACGTGGATTCTGAGATTTTAGGTTTATTTTAGCTATCAGCAGGAAGCTACTTTATGGTAAACCGCCTTAAGGAGGACAGCTTGTCATCTGTCATTTGTCCTTTGTCATTTGTAAATAACCAATGATTATGACTAATGACCAATACAACTCTTGGAGAGGCTCCGCCCTAAGCGTAGCTGTGCCGCAGGCTTTACGGCAACTCTTGGAGACGCACTCGCGTTCGCTCAGTACAAGTGACCAATGACCAATGACCAATGACTGCTGAAAGCTTCTGATCACCAATCTAATCTAAAATCTCCAATTCCTGCGATCGCAATCTTTAGGTAGAAAACTTACTAACAGGAAAAGATTCTGATAAGGCTACTGAGGTAGGAATCTGAAGTATCAATCCTTCTCGTGCCATGATCGCACCAGGAAATTTTGCAGATGCTTGTTTCCCGACAAGATCCAAAAAGTCGTCGTCATGTGCGGGGTCGTGGTGGTAAATTACCAGAGTTTTGACATTAGCGGCTTGTGCCAATTTCACAGCTTCTTGCCATGTAGAATGTCCCCAGCCAATTCTTGGGGATTTTGGCGAATGATATTCTTCGTCTGTGTAGGTAGAATCGTAAATTAAGATATCGGCGTTACGAGCTAGCCACAGCACGTTGTCATCAAGTCGGTCGGGAAAATGTTCGGTATCGGTTATATAAGCAGCAGCGCCACCACGCCAGTTGACGCGGTATCCTATGGCTTCACCTGGATGGTTTAAAGGTGCTGTTTCTACAGTCACTTCATCGATGTGGATTGGTTGCCCCGGTCGAATGTCGTAGAAATTTAAATTAGCTTGCATAATCTGCAAGGGAACCGGAAAATTCGGGTGCAACATTTGATCGTTGAGGCGCTGTTCTATGGTAGAACCATCAGGTGCGATCGCGCCGTAGATATGAAAGTCATTCCCCTTCACAAACCCTGGGGTAAAGAAGGGAAAACCCTGCATGTGATCCCAGTGAGAGTGGGTAAAAAATATATGAGCTTCCAACGGCATTTGACGCAACAAAGATTGCCCCAAAACATGCAGTCCCGTGCCAGCATCGAAAATTAAGCGTTTATCGCCCGCTTGCATTGATATGCAAGGGGTATTACCGCCGTAACGAACAGTGTGTGGCCCTGGACTGGGGATGCTGCCACGAACGCCCCAAAATTGTACGGTAAATTGGTTCTCTATCCTAGACATAGGTGTTGCTTGCTGGACTGAGCGGGCGATAATTGGAAAAATGTTACTTATTTTGGTTAAGTTTATGCTGTCTCACCGATATTGGTAGAGGAAGGATTTCTTGGTAAAACAGCATACCCTGTTTCTGGCTGATTGTGTAATTGTGAATGAAATACGATCGGGTAGAATTTTCTAGGTTTTGGGCTGGATGTGTATCGGTTATTTCAAGAGTGCCCCTACGTTATAGCCTACATTTTTCTCTGATGCATTTGCATAACCCCAATTTTGTCCTGATAAATCAAATGATTCACTGAAAATTAAATTCCCACTCAGATAATTTATCTAATCCAGTTGCGTAAGTGAGATTGTATTGTAACGGCGTAATACTGATGTGGTTTTTACG
Organism: Nostoc sp. UHCC 0252; assembly: GCF_034931145.1. Classification (NCBI taxonomy): domain Bacteria; kingdom Bacillati; phylum Cyanobacteriota; class Cyanophyceae; order Nostocales; family Nostocaceae; genus Nostoc; species Nostoc sp. UHCC 0252. Next base: position 31,632 of record NZ_JAYGHE010000051.1, read on the forward strand.
TACAATATGCACATCTAACGGTACATTTTGAGGCAGATTTGATCCGGTTGGGGGTTCCACATCCTCAACTACCTCTCCGGTTAACCAGTAGTACGTTTTTCCACGAGGATCAACTCGTTTATCAAACACATCAATGTAATGCCGTAGACCTTGACGGGTAAGAGTAACTCCCGCAATTTCTTCCCATTTCACAGCAGGAATATTGACGTTGAGCAACATTAAATCTGGCAGTGGTTTTTGAGCTAACTGGTCTACGAGAATTTTGGCAAACTTAGCAGCAGGTTGAAAGTCTTTAGATGTGTGACTCATCAGACTTAGGGCTACGCTAGGAATACCTTCAATTAGACCTTCCATTGCTGCCGAAACAGTGCCGGAATACAAAATTTCAGTTCCTAAATTTGCACCTTGATTAATGCCAGAGAGAACCAAATCAGGAGGAGTATCTAATAAAGCCCACAGCGCTAATTTTACGCAATCTGAAGGCGTACCATCGCAAGCCCAAGCTTTGATAGCAGGATGAAAAATCCCTTCAACAATTTCGGCGCGAATGGGTTGGTGTAAGGTTAACCCGTGTCCAGTTGCCGATCGCTCTCGATCTGGGCAAACTACACTAACATCATGACCTGCCTCTGCCAAGTAGTTGGCTAAGGTACGAATCCCCAAGGCAGAAACGCCGTCGTCGTTACTAATTAGTAATTTCATAGTCATTGGTCATTGGTCATTAGTTATTAGTTATTTGTTATTAGCGATTTGTCAATGTCTGAAATCACAAATAGCAAAAAAACATTTATACTCACTAGTACAGTGCGGCGGAATGCCCCTTATCTGTAAGTTGCTTTATCGAGCAGTTCACAGCTTTTGACTATAAACTAATGACTAATGACCAATGACTAATAACTAATGACTAGCAATTTAGAAGCTCAACTTTTAGCACTGCGGCAGGAAGGAGAAAAAGCGATCGCAGCCGCCGACACCCTAGAACGTCTGGAAGAACTCAGAGTTAATTATCTGGGTAAAAAAGGGGAACTGGGGGCACTGTTGCGAAGTATGGGGCAAATGAGTGCAGAGGAACGGCCGAAAATTGGAGCGATCGCTAATACAGTCAAAGAATCTCTGCAAACTAGTCTAGACCAGCAACGCACCGCCCTGGAAGCCGCGCAAATTCAACTACAGCTAGAGGCGGAAACTCTAGATGTAACTATGCCAGGAATTTATAGCCCCCAAGGTCGTATTCATCCTCTCAACGGAATTATTGACCGGGCGCTGGATATCTTTGTTGGTATGGGCTATACCGTGGCTCAAGGGCCAGAGATGGAAACAGATTATTATAATTTTGAAGCTCTCAATACTCCGCCCGACCACCCCGCCCGTGATATGCAGGATACCTTCTACCTGCCAGATGGTAATCTTCTCCGCACTCAAACCTCATCAGTGCAAATTCGTTACATGGAAAGAGAAGAACCACCTATTCGGATTGTCTCTCCAGGGCGAGTTTATCGGCGAGATAACGTAGATGCCACTCACTCGGCTGTTTTCCATCAAATAGAACTTTTAGCCATTGATGAAGGACTAACTTTTACAGACCTCAAGGGCACAATTAAAGTATTTTTGCAAGCAGTATTTGGCGATTTACCTATTCGCTTCCGCGCCAGTTATTTCCCCTTTACCGAACCATCGGCTGAGGTGGATTTGCAGTGGAATGGGCGCTGGCTAGAGGTGATGGGCTGCGGTATGGTCGATCCGAATGTACTTAAGTCTGTGGGTTATGACCCAGAAATTTATACTGGGTTTGCTGCCGGTTTTGGTGTAGAACGCTTTGCAATGGTGTTACATCAAATCGATGATATTCGTCGGTTGTATGCTAGTGATTTGCGGTTTTTGCAGCAATTTTGAAGAAGAATTCAGAAGTCAGAATTCAGGAGTCAGAATGAATGAGTGGGGGATTCAGACCCACCACTCGATTCTTGCACCACTAAATCTCCGATTTAGTGGGGGAGCAAAAACGCCGTTTATTCATCCGCCACTCGCACAGAATTCAATTCTGTTAGCGGATAGCTAAGGTTTAGCCCATTCTGGCGACTGACGCCTCTATTCTGTTCGTTAATCAAATCTCTTGCAAAAATCAATTTGCTCAAAACAGAAGCCAGAATTCAGTAAGATTATTAAAACTTAATCTTTGCTAGATCAAAAAAGTTTGAAAATAGTTTTACTTTTAGGACTTACGCAGAACTATACGCGGTAGGGGCAATTCATGAATTGCCCCTACCGGAAAATCTAGATTTGGGCTATTTTTTGCATAAGTCTTGACTCTCAATAACCAATGCCCAATGCCCCATGCCCGAATCCATAGGAATATAGCGTGTCAATAACAGAACATAAAATCAGTGTAGATTCACTGGAATGGTTTTATCGAGAATCTTTACCAATCGGCAGAACTGATTTAGCACCTGTGTTGTTGCTACACGGCTTAGTTTCACAAAGTTATAGTTGGCGTAATATTATACCTGCTTTAGCAAATCAAGGGACAAGAGCGATCGCTCCAGATTGGATTGGTTACGGCTTTTCTGCAAAACCAGAAAAACGAGATTTTGCTTACACACCTGATGCCTTTATCACAGCTTTAGAAGGATTTATCAAAGCACTAGAAATTGAACATTTTTCTTTAGTTGTCCAAGGCTTTTTAGGTTCTGTAGGTTTACAATATGCCTTGCGTCATCCAGAACAGATTGCCAATTTAGCTATCCTAAATACACCAATATCAACTGCTGCCAAATTACCCTGGAAAATTAAACAAATGGGTTTACCTTTGGCAGGTGAAGTAATGACCCAAGACCCCCTATTAGTTGACCGGACGCTGGAAGCTGGTAGCCGTTATCGCATAGGAGACAAGGATTTAGATATTTATCGAAAACCATTTTTGCAAACTTCGTCATCTGGACGGAGCCTTTTATCAAGTATTCGCAATTTACAGCTTGATTCAGCAATGACAGAAATCGAATCTGGCTTTAAAGAATGGCAACAGCCAATTCTGATTCAATGGGGAGTGATTGACCCTTGGTTATCTGTAGACATCGCCCAAAATTTTACTAATTCTACACCAAATTCTGAATTAATCAAACTTAATAACGTCGGACATTATCCTCAAGAACACTACCACGAAGCAATTTTAGAAGACCTTTTACCCTTTGTGCGTTGTAAAGATACTCATTGACAATATACTTTTGGCAAAAGTCGATATTATAAAAATGAATGTCAAAATTCAGGAGTCAGAATTCAGGAATCAGAATTAATTAGTAGAGGGTGCAAAATCATCACTGTAGTCCACTAAATGGAAGATTGAGTGGCAGAATTAAAATGTTTTTCTTGTTAAAACTCATCCTTTAACGGGTGGAATATTCTGGATTCAGAATTCTGGCTCCTGACTACTTTTTATTACCATTACAAATGGATAGCAACCACAAGTAAAGGAGATTATGATTCATGGCTTATTCATGGTTTAAAGCATTTCATATTATTGGATTTGTAGTTTGGTTCGCTGGTTTGTTCTACCTAGTACGCCTTTTCATCTATCACGTTGAAGCTAATGAAGAACCGGAACCAGCGAAAACGATACTGAAAAATCAGTATCAAATTATGGAAAAGCGCCTCTACAGCATCATCACTAACCCAGGCATGTTTGTGACGATCGCAATGGCTATCGGTTTATTAACCACTGAGCCGGACGTTTTAAAAGAGGGTTGGTTACATATTAAACTACTGTTTGTTGCCATTTTAATTGGCTATCATCATTACTGCGCTCGACTTATGAAGAAGTTGGCAGTAGATGAATGTGGCTGGAATAGTCAGCAATTACGTGCTTTAAATGAAGCGCCTACAGTTATGTTAGTAGCGATCGTATTGCTGGCTGTATTTAAGAATAATTTACCTACAGATATCGCTGCCTGGGCTATTTTTGCCATGATTATTTTGATGGCAGTCACTATTCAACTTTATGCCAAAAAACGCAGGCAAGATAAAGAGAAGCTGACTGCACAGATAGGGCAAGTTCCACAAGAACAAAGTTAGACAAAATTGCTGTCTACATAAGCTATGCATGGGTGCAAAATTAGTGATTTACGATTTGCAGTATCCCCGACTTATTTGAAAAGTTGGGGATTTAACTTTTTATCAGCGACTTCTCAACCTTTTATAGGTGAGAATTAACAACTTTAGTAGCTCTGAGTAAGTGATATGTTCCCTAGTCTTTGCAAAAGCGATCGCTCTATAACTTCACTGACAAATTTATTACCTTGCAAATTGAGGTGGATATGATCGTGGTACAAAGCTTGGGGGTTGGTAGTTGAATTAAATATCGGTAAAAAGTCTATATAGTCAATTTGCTGAGTCTTCGTAAAGTCATTCAAGCGCTGGCGGGCTTTAATTTCGTAATCGCGGGGGCCTGGTTCACCAATTTCTCGTAGTAAAGGAGTCATAACTAGTAAAAATTGACTGTTGTGGCGAGTCAAGGCTTGAATCTTGCCGATCGCCTCTAAATTAATCCCCACGCGATCGCCTGCTTCATTCTGCACTGCTTTCATGTCGGGAATTGGCTTCTGCTTGGCGATATAACGTTGCCACACTTCCACTAAGGCTAGAGGAGGTTTACTATCGGGATAGTTGCGATCGCGTCCTACTGGTAAAGAAGTGGGAGAGGTAGCAAATAAGTCATCGGTATTAATTAATAACACTACTGCTTGCGCGTTGAAAGTACCAAACTTCTCTAAATAAGCTAACTCGTTCCGTGGCCCCCAAGAGTTAGCTGAAGCATTTAATACTTCTACTTCCTGATAATTACTATGACTTGATGATGTCAAAGAACGCATCATCAGCGCGGATATTGTATTAGTCTGATCTGTCCACCAGCCTCCATTAGCAATAGAATCCCCTAACAGCAAAACTCGCAACCCAGAAGGTGCAAGTATCTTATCGATCGGGCTACCTCGCATAGAATAATCATTAATTTCAATGCGATTACCAAAACGGCGGGTACGCTGGTTAGGAGCCAATAAATAACCAATCTGCTCATCGCCCATGTAAATTAGAGGATTACCAAAGCCAAAGAGCGATCGCAGCCCGATCTCGGCTACCACAAACAATCCTATAACCACCGCCAAAATTACGATTAGCGCCTCTTTCACCTACCCAAATCCTCATTATACGGAGTTACTTTTCAACGATAGTAACTGACGCATTGGGAATTGGGAATTGAGAATTGGGAATCGGGTACAAGGGGAAAGACTTGTTTCAAGTTCTCACCCCTTGTCCCCTTGTCCCCTTTTCTCCCTCTGCTCCCGACTCTCCAAACACCCTAACTAAGCAGATTAAGATGTATTGGAATGTGTTTCTAAGCTTTAAAAACAGCAATTATATTGCTATTAACCGTTTATTTAATGGTTGACTATAATTTTAATATATTTTGGTTGCTTATGCTGCTTTTGTATAGGAGTATAGCAGTGTTTTCTAGTGATATAATCGTATATTACAGGTATTACTATCTATCGCTACAATTTTTATCAATTAATTAATTTCACAAAGATTTTTTTGGGGGTAAGGTAGGATGATAAAAATAGCCACACGTAAATATTTAGGCACGCAAAATGTCTATGATATTGGAGTTGAGCGTGACCATAATTTTGGTATCAAAAATGGCTTAATAGCTTCTAATTGTTTCAACAAATCTCATTCGACTGCTTATGGTTATGTAACTTATCAGACAGCCTATCTAAAAGCTAATTACCCATTGGAATACATGGCGGCACTGTTAACAGCTAACAGTGGCGATACCGATAAGGTACAGAGATATATTACTAACTGTACAAACATGGGTATTTCCATAGATCCACCAGATATTAATCGTTCTGGAGTTGATTTTACACCAACAGCAGGAAAGATTCTGTTTGGATTTTCGGCGGTACGTAACGTGGGACAGAACGCGATCGCCTGTATTTTAGAGGCGAGAAATGAAACAGGAGAGTTTAAATCCCTTGCTGATTTTTGCGATCGCGTGGATTTACGTGCTGTTAACCGCCGGACTCTAGAATCACTGATTTACTGTGGAGCCTTTGACAAAATTGAATCCAACCGCCAGCAGTTAATTAATGACTCAGAATTAGTATACGATTGGGCACAATCTCGCGCTAAAGATAGAGCTAGCGGTCAAGGAAATCTCTTTGATTTATTAGGCAATGGATTTTCTTCTACTCAAAATAAAAGAGCAAATAATGCCTTTGAAACTGCTCCTAAATCTAAACCTGTGACAGATTTACCCCCACAGAAAAAGTTACAGATGGAGAAAGAATTATTAGGCTTTTATGTATCAGATCATCCATTGAAATCCTTACGGCAAATAGCACCACTTTTGACACCGATCAACCTTTCACAACTGGGAGAGCAAAGAGAAGAAACCAGACTTTGTGCAGTTGTGATGTTGAATAACGTCAAAAAAGTGGTTACAAAAAAAGGCGATCAGATGGCAATTTTGCAAATAGAAGACCTAACTACACAATCGGAAGCTGTAGTTTTCCCCAAAACTTATGAACGCATTAGTTCCCTACTTCAAGTTGACACCAGATTGATTATTTGGGGAAAAGTAGACCGGCGCGACGAGCAAACTCAATTTATTGTTGAAGATGCAGAACCAGTGGAAACAGTACAAATGGTAATGGTGGAGTTAAATCCCCAGCAAGCAGGTGATATGGATTACTTACATCGCTTAAAAACAATTTTGCAAGACCACTCAGTAGATAAAGAAAAAGCCAAAATGCCAGTAATTGGAATTATCCAAACTGAAAATTCTCGGAAACTTGTTCGCTTAGGTTGGCAATTTTGCGTACAAGATTCAAGAATAACTGTTCAAGCTTTGCAAAATGCCAGTTTTCCTGCTCATATCAAATCGCTGACTGGTAACTGACATCAAAAGTGAAAAATCCGACAATACTGAAAAGCAGCTTCAAAATTAGTTTTACGGAACTGTCATCAGTAGAATGGCTTAAGTGTTTAGGATTTGAAACGTTTTTTTAGTTACTTACGCGGATGATGATTTTATTGAGAAAATGGTATCTTTTTATGCTAATAGCCTTAAGGCTGCGACCGGGGGAAGGAGTTAGAACTTGATGATTGTTAACGAACTACATAAATTTGTTTCATACTGTAAAAAAATTCAGCCCCAAACTCATGATGACATTCAAAAGTTCTTTGAAGGTGTGATCTTATTTCCTTATGACAAGGAACTTCTATTGCAAGCTTATTTATTTTTGAATATTAAAGACTTGTTTCCTTCGTGCGCTGAATTGCTACTATTTGAAAAATCTCCAATTTCAGATTATACAGATTTAGGAAAGTGTGATTTTGTTTACCAGACTTTTAAAGGTAGCCTATTTTTAATTGAAACTAAATTTATTGATACAGAAGCAACAGGAGCGACAGAAAGGAAAAGAAGAAATAAACACAGGAACAAGGTATTTGAGCAAGTTATAACTTTAAAAGGTCGATTTAGCGAATATTGGAATATGAGGCTAGATCAATTAGAGTGTGGGGTTTTCACGACAGATGCAGAAGTTGCTTGGCGAGGGAGTAGTGTAAACGTCACATCTAAATCAATATCTATAGAGCATCTCGAAAAATGGCGAAGAAGTTATCACACTAGTGAAAAATTTTTATCACATCAAGATGTGGTCAAGTTTGAGGGGAAGGTTAATCTAAAAGGTTGAATCAAAGCTCAATTATACTTTTTACGGTGTGTCCCTTGCCCGTAACCTTGGACATGCGGGCTACGCTCACGCAAGTCTGAGTCAAAAGCATTTATTTGGCTATATTGATTCGTCTTTGCCCTGAGCATAGGCAACCTTGGCCCGGAAAACGTGTCAGATTATTTGAATAAGTACCAAAAGTCTGACAGGAAAATCATACTAATGAGAATTTGGGCTACTATTGCTGTGCTAGCTTCCTCTTGGCTCATATTTGAGGTTATATATTCTGAGCCAATCAACGCTACTTCTGTTTTGAGAGAAAGTAACATATCGACTTTTGCGCCAAGGAATACAAAACAGATTACTGTTAGTAACACCGAGTTCGGTCTGAAGAGAGTTGACTCCAAAGGTAACGTTACCATTTTCCGCACAACAAGAGTGCCGCTTCAAGAAGGAAACATCTACGGATGGCGGATTAAACTTAAAGACTATCAAGGTGAAGTGAAATGGCGCGAAGTCTTGTATTTACCAAAACCTCCAGAAACTTGGGGTACAGATAACGGTGAAGATTTCTCAATATCAAAAGACGGTACTACATCCATAACACGGCGCACACAATCGGCTCTAGATGGTGTGATTGAAAATTTTTGGACGATCGCTCCTGGCGATCCGGTTGGTAAGTATAGAATAGAGGTCTATATTGATGACCGTTTAATCGGTAATTTCGAGTTTGAAGTTATTCCAGTCAAGTAAATGTGATATGAGAGGCTTGATCTCATCCCTGCTTTTTTACAAGGGTTAGGTAGGATCAAGCCTTAATCTCAGGGTATTGGAATATCAGAGGTTATTTGAAAAATAATTTTTCCTGTTGCTAATTCTACAGTTTTATGTACCCTCATATAAAATCGATATTAGTGATAGAAGTTTGATTATTGTTGGGTAGCGATTGTGAATACAGAGGAATTAAAAAGGCGGTTTGCCGCAGGGGAAAGATATTTTCCAGCCGTCAACTTGAGTAGAAACAGGCTAATTGGAGTTCATTTGCCTGGAATCAATCTATGGGGTTCTGACTTGAGTGGAGCTAATCTAGCTAAAGCTAAACTTTGGGGAGCAGATTTGAGTAAAACTAACTTAGCTAAAGCAAACTTAACCAGAGCAAATTTGAGCGGTGTCAAACTGAATGAAGCAAATCTCCGGGGAGCCAAACTCAACCATGCTAAGTTATATGGAGCGAATTTGACTGGCGCTTATTACGATGAAAGCACGCGGTTTTCTAGAGGTTTTGACCCCATCAGTAGAAATATGCGGAAGGTGTAAGGGTATTAAATGCACACCTTAACGGTAGGCTAATAGATATCAAACAAAATGGCATAAAAATGCTTACTGTTGCTAAATCAAAGCAGGTTGCGATGCCCATAGCGGGCGTAGCTATCGCAATCTTTTCTTTCAGTCTCTTACTTTACACTCAAGTAGCATCAGCCGCCATAACTTTACCCCTACGCAGCAAAAAGGGAATGGTGGTTTCAGCCCATCCTTTAGCAAGTGAGGCGGGAGTTTTGATGTTACGCAAAGGTGGTAATGCAGTAGATGCAGCCGTAGCTACAACTTTTGCAATTTCTGTAGTTGAGCCTTTTTCAGCAGGAATCGGCGGCGGCGGATTTTTGCTGATGCACTCTGAGAAAACTGGCGATATCAAAGCGCTAGATTTCCGCGAACGCGCACCCCTGAAGGCTACAAGAAATATGTATTTAGACGCAGAAGGAAAGGTGCGTTCAAATGCAAGTATCAGTGGTTATTTGGCAGTAGGGACACCAGGAACGGTGGCAGGACTTTATGAAGTGCATCGTCGCTATGGTAAGCTTTCTTGGCAAGAGGTGATGAAACCTGCGATCGCACTTGCTAAAGATGGCTTTATTCTGGGCGATGTCGCAACCTGGCGTTCTCTGCAAACAAACCAATCCTATAAACAAGCACTTCTCAAGAATCCAGCACTGCGGGAAATTTTCACTCGCAACGGTGAATTTTATAAACCAGGGGAAAAGCTGGTACAAAGTGATTTGGCACGCACCTTAACAGCAATTGTCGAAAATCCCCGAAGTTTTTACACCGGAAATATTGCTCGCGCGATCGCTTCTGATATGGTAAAAAATGGTGGTTTAATTACTCTAGAAGACCTAAAAAGCTATAAACCAATCTGGCGGACTCCCGTTTGTGGGAATTTCCGTAAAGCTAAAATCTGCTCAATGCCACCACCATCATCGGGAGGGATTCACCTATTGCAGATTTTAAATATTATCGGTGACACTGATTTAAAATCTTTGGGATGGCATCATCCAGACGCTATCCACTTAATGATAGAGGCAATGAAGATTGCTTATAGCGATCGCTCAGAATATTTAGGCGATCCTGATTTTGTCAAAGTTCCTGTACAAGAACTGCTTAGTCCAGCTTACGCCAAACAACGCCGTCAAGAAATTAATATGCAAATGGCTAGACCTTCGACCGAGGTCAAGCCAGTAGATAGAAAGACACTACAACGTTTTAGCCAAACTAACAATCAAAGTTTACGAGAAAGTACTATTCCGTTATCTCATCAGTCTCAAAAAATGCACGCGACGCGGTATGAATCTCCCCAAACCAGCCATCTTACTGTTGTGGATGGAGAACGCAACGCCGTAAGCCTGACTTTCACAATTAACCTGAGTTTTGGTGCTGGTGTCGTGACACCAGGAACTGGAATTGTCCTCAACAATGAGATGGATGATTTTGCTGCTGCGCCAGGAGTGCCTAATGCCTTTGGTTTAGTTGGTAACGATGCCAACAGCATTGCGCCCGGCAAAACTCCCCTATCCAGCATGACTCCCACAATTGTCACAGAAAGCGGCCGTTTTCGGATGGCAGCCGGTACGCCCGGTGGTAGCACCATCATCACCCAAATTTTGCAAGTCATCCTAAATGTGCTGGAATATAACATGGATGTTGGCGCAGCTCTTTCTGTTCCACGCATACATCATCAATGGCTTCCAGATCAGTTGCGCGTGGAATCCTGGGGTTTGGATGCTCTGACTGTGCAAGAATTACGCCGTCGGGGGCATAAAATTAAGGAAACTACTCCTTGGGGTAATGGTAACGCGATCGCTGTTACATCCGATGGAACTCTAGAAGGCGCGGCAGATCCTCGCGGTGAAGGTTCCCCCAGAGGTTTGTAAGCGAGTGAGGGACTGAATGAAATGACCAATGACCAATGACAAATGACCAATAACTATTGATTTTGGATTGTTGACTCTGCGTAGCTACTAGTCCCAAACTCGTTTGCGCGAGCGCTAGGTACTAGTGTCCAACCTGCTTTGAGAAGTTTTTGGTAAGTTGCCCAACCTTTAGAACCACCTGGTATTTGATAATCTGGGACTTTGAAATGTCCAAAAGCCGTGTAGGGCCGCCAAGGCTGATTGGGTTCGGTTTGCAAATACAAAATTTTCTCTCCGTCGCCACCAGACTTAGATAACCAGCACATTTGTCGATGCATTGCAGACTCCTTTGCTTTTAGCTAACCACTAACGCATAATATCAGACTTTTGTCAAGCTATTTCTCACCCTTGTGGCCTATTTTTGGACATGAAGATAAACAGCTTTGCCTCACCTTGTCTATTCGGGTGAGATTTTTCTAATGTTATCCGCGTTTTTTGCGATCGTGTGTAACAATAACTACTGTTTTCAGCGTGGGTTTGCAATTTGCGATCGGACTATTTATTTTTAACAAACAGAATTCGTCTCATGTCCGGCAAATTACTTGTGATACCGCAGATTGAAACTTTGTGAGGTACAGATGATCTTAAGGACACAGCAATGCTCATTAGTGTCAACTTAAC
>NZ_JAYGHE010000051.1:43368-49637 GCF_034931145.1 Nostoc sp. UHCC 0252
AGTGCTGTGCCCTTACCTGTGTACTTCATTTACCTGATAAAACGCTGTAAAGCAAAAAATTACTGTTCTTAAATCAAATCTAATTCCATTACATTACCTTCAGAGAAACCAAGACTGGAGTAAACTGGTTTACCCAACGGCGAGGCGTTAAGAACCACTCGTGTACAACCTATTCCTTTTAAATATTCAATTGCTCTATTAGTTAGTTTTTTGGCAATGCCTTGTCTGCGGTAAGATTGTTCAACATAAACGCCCCAAATATATCCAAATTTGCGGCATTCATTTTTGAAAACATTCGGGTATAAACCTGCAAAAAGTTGACAACTTACAGAACCCACAACTATATTATCAATCTCTGCAATAAAAGCCTTGTAAAACAGATTTTGACGTGCCTCTTCTACGAATTTGAGAGTAATATCCTGCCAATCAAGTTGGATATTTTTCTCATGAACACCAATATCTAGCCACATTTGATAAAAGTGTTGTGCAATCAGTGAATCTTCTTTAATAGTGGCTTCTCTGATTATGATATGTTTTTCTGTCAGCATAATTTTTCAACAAATCGGAACTCACACCTGACTCCTCCCCAGCTTTGAGGAAGAGTTTTTTAGCATCAGCTAAAAATCAGGTGCGGTACTTTTATGATGAGCAGTTTGACAGATAAAATTTTAGACTTTCTGTGCAGATACTTGCTCTGGTTTTTCTTGAGTTTGCAAAGATGCATACAATCTATTTAGCGCATTTACATAAGCTTGCGCTGATGCCACGATGATATCTGTGTTCGCTGCATGGCCAGAAAACACCTTAGATTCATAACGCAAACGAATCGTTACTTCTCCAATGGCATCAATACCGGCTGTTACTGACTGCACAGAAAACTCAATCAACTCGTTGGGGACATTCACCACCCGATTGATAGCTTTGTAAACTGCATCTACTGGCCCAGTACCGATCGCAGCATCGGTTAATTCTTCACCGTCTGGGGTGCGGAGGGTAACTGTAGCGGTGGGTTTGGCGTTGCTACCACAGGAAACTTGCACCAATTCCACCCGGAACAAATCGGGTGCTTGTTGGATTTCATCGTTAACGATCGCTTCCAAATCCCAATCAGAAATATCTTTCTTTTTATCTGCTACTTCTTTGAATCTGACAAATGCTTTATTTAACTCAGTATCCGACAGTTCAAAGCCCAATTCTTTTAACCGGGTGCGGAAAGCATTTCTCCCTGAATGTTTGCCCAAAACGATTTGATTGTCTGTCAAGCCAATCAATTGGGCATCCATAATTTCGTAGGTGAGCTTATTTTTTAGCACACCATCTTGGTGAATCCCAGACTCATGAGCAAAGGCATTGGCTCCAACGATCGCTTTATTTGGTTGTACTAACATTCCCGTCAAATTGGAAACTAAGCGTGAGGTTTTGTAAATTTGCCGAGTGTCAATATTTGTCAGGGATTCTTGAGATTCTTCTGGTCTTCCGAGATAGGGATTAAAATATTGCCGCCGCACATGCAACGCCATTACCAATTCTTCTAGCGATGCATTGCCGGCGCGTTCGCCGATGCCATTTATCGTACATTCTAGTTGGCGTGCGCCATTTTTCACGGCTTCTAAAAAGTTAGCAACTGCCAAGCCTAAATCATTATGACCATGAACGGAAACAATCGCTTGGTCGATGTTGGGGACATTTTCGATAATCCCCTTAATTATTGCGCCAAATTCGCTTGGGGTGGTGTAACCAACTGTATCGGGAATGTTAACTGTTGTTGCACCAGCTGCGATCGCTCGTTCTAACACTTGGTATAGAAATTCTGGATCAGAACGAGCCGCATCCATCGGCGAAAATTCCACATCTGTCATGAAGGACTTGGCATAAGCTACCATTTCTTCGGCGATCGCTAGCACTTCTGCCCGTGACTTCCGCAACTGATACTCTAGATGAATATCAGAAGTCGAAATAAATGTATGAATTCTGCCCTTAACTGCGGGCTTTAATGCTTCTGCGGCCGCTTCAATATCTGCTTTAATCGCTCTTGCCAAACTACAAATTACCGGCCCATTCTCTGTTCCCACAACTTCGGCAATCTTGCTAACTGCTTCAAAATCTCCGGGACTCGCAAAGGCAAAGCCTGCCTCAATTATATCTACACCTAGACGTGCTAGTTGCTTGGCAATAACTAGCTTTTCATCTATATTCAGAGTTGCTCCCGGACACTGCTCTCCATCTCGCAGTGTAGTATCAAAAATGATGATTCGATCTGTTTTGTTAGTCATTTGCGGTTTGTTCTTTAATTTTTACTTGTGGCTCAATATATCTTCAACCTTAGTTTTTCTTTTACTCTTACCTTTGTAAATAATTGCTAAGACTACTAACCTTCGGTTTTTTCTATTTGATCTCTGATATCATTTAAATCTATATATCTATCAGTAGCATTCCGTAGTTCCCTAGCAATCATTCCTTCGGTTGATACTACCGTAATATGTGTATTTTTTGAACGTAATAGTTCGATTGCTCTTTCAAAATCTCCATCGCCACTGAATAATACTACTCGGTCATACTGGTCTACTGTATTAAACATATCTACAACAATTTCAATATCTAAATTCGCTTTTTGCGAGTAACGACCGGACGTATCATCATAGTATTCTTTAAGAATTTTAGTTCTAACTGTATATCCTAGACTAATTAGAGCATCTCTAAAACCTCGTTGATCTTGTGGGTCTTTTAAGCCAGTGTACCAGAATGCATTAATTAATGTTGTTTCTGATTGCTCATGTTTAAAGTATTCTAAGACTCGTCGCGGGTCAAAAAACCACCCATTTTTTTGTTGAGCATAGAACATATTGTTTCCGTCTACAAAAATAGACAGACGATTCATTGGAGAACCCATACAAATTTACACCTAATATATATAAATGAATTTAGATGGAACAATAGATTATAGCAATTTTCAAATAGCAAGTTTGCTAATATCTATAAAGTAGCTCTTTATCTATGGCTTTTATCCTACCTCTTTCAAGGCATAAAAACGGATGCAACATTGGAGTTGAGATGCTGGATGCTAAACCTTATTCACCTCCAGCACTGTAAGAGCTACCATCTGAATCAAAATCTACCAATAATAAAATTTAACCAGTAACAGTATTCCTCGCCGTACAACATTAAAGTTTACTCCTAAAGAGGTATAGCATAAGCTTAGGGATAGGATATAAGTTGATGCCTATCTAAAGGTAAAGCTTTCAGTATCAGGATATCCTTTGTGGGCAGTACCAATATTGCGCCAAAGACAGAAGACGACCTTGGGACAGCTTCTGGTAAAACACCCAGTTAGGAGCATACCTGTTACTTAGGTTAGGGTGAAATATCGCCACAGCCAATTGCAGAGGCGAAGTAGATCCGGCTCTGATCTGTGAGACAATCACTAGTTGTAACTCACTTAACAAAAAAATAATAATTTGGGCAGTACCTGAGTATGAATCTCCTGGGGGCTGGCTCTGCCAATAAAAGTTTGTTGAGCAATAGAAGATACTTTACAAATGTATAAGATTGTCATTGAAGTCTTATTTCAATGTGCTTGCATTAAAACGTGGTTTGAATAAATAAAAGTGTTGGACTTAAATCAATTAGTAACACGATATGGCAGAAGAACCTACATCTACCTTAACTAAAAACTATGTCTCTGCTGCCAATAGACACTCAAGTAAACCGACAAAAGTAACCTCGACAGCATCGGCTCGTCAGTCTAGGTGGATGATTCGCTTAGGTCATCTCCTCGCTGGGGCTTGGGTAATGAGTGCAGCAATCCTGAGTGCTTCTGGTTGGGAATCGGTTCAATTGATAGAAAACAAGGCGTTTTCTGGATTTTTTCAACTTCGTGGGCCGATTGTGCCTCCAGAAGACATCATAATTTTAGCAATTGACGATCAGTCGATATCGGTTCCCGAACAGTACTATAAAACAAATCCGAAACAGTATGCCTACCTAGAAACACTGAAATCTTACCCTTATCAACGTGCTGCTTATGCCCAGATAATTACAAAATTAATTAAAGCAGGTGTCCGCTCTGTAGCGGTAGATGTAGTTTTTGACACGCCAAGTAGTTATGGAATTGCTGACGATCGCCAATTCCAGAAAGCATTGCAAAAATATGGCAGTAAAGTTACCTTAGCAGCCGTCTACGAAAGTTCGCAGGCTCGTCAAGGGACTTTTACACAATTGACAGATCCACAACAGATGTTCCGTACCGGGTCAGTTTCCATTGGCTCAGTGAATTTTCCCTTAGAGGCAGATGGTAAAGTTCATCGATTGGCAAGTGAGTATTCTAAGTCATTGACTGAAGATAATTTGATCGAGAAGCTACCCTCCTTTGGTGAAGCAGCGCTCAGGACAGCACAGATAAATTATCCTAGGCCAAAGGGCGATCGCATTTATTTTTGGGGTTCTGCCGGTACATTTGAGCAAATACCCTTTTGGCATGTACTCGACCCGGAAAACTGGAATACCTATTTGCAGCAAGGAAAGGTCTTTAAAGACAAGATAGTGCTGATTGGTGCGACAGATAAGTTAAATAATGATTATTATCCCGTCGCTGCTAGCGGTAGCGCTAAACCGATGTCAGGCGTGGAAATTCACGCCAATGCGATCGCAACTTTAATGTCAGGAAAAGCGATCGCCCCAGGAATCAACACACCACCATTGCGGGGTTTGTTTGTGCTAATTCTAGTTGGCAGTGCAGCCTTAATAACTAGCAAACGCAAACGTAGCATCAATAGATTTCTATATAGCCTTGCCCTATCTGGTACTTGGGTAGCAATTAGCTATGGGTTATTTGTCTATGGTCGGTTAATTTTCCCTACCACTGTACCAATGATTGCGATCGCAATCATCGGATTTTCCTACTTAGGAACCTCATTAGCGAGAGAAAGCATCAGAAAACGCCAATTAGTAGACATTTTTCAAAAATATAAAACTTCTCCCATTGTTCAAGAGATTATCAGTCAACAATATGACTTGCGAGACCTAATTCAGCAACGAGATTTAGCCTTATCTGGCAAAGTCTTGGCTCAACGCTACAAAATTGTCAAAGTCCTTGGTTCCGGTGGATTCAGTGAAACCTACATTGCTGAAGATACCCAACGCCCTGGAAATCCGCGATGTGTTCTCAAGCAACTAAAACCAGCCAGCACCAAACCAGAAGCCTTACAACTTGCCAGACGTTTATTTCACTCAGAGGCGC
The DNA here is from genome assembly GCF_034931145.1 of Nostoc sp. UHCC 0252. NCBI lineage: Bacteria > Bacillati > Cyanobacteriota > Cyanophyceae > Nostocales > Nostocaceae > Nostoc > Nostoc sp. UHCC 0252. The sequence continues at coordinate 48,605 of NZ_JAYGHE010000051.1, forward strand.
AAACCCTAGAAAAATTGGGAACACACGCTCAAATTCCTCAACTTTTGGCGTATTTTGAAGAAGATGAAGAATTTTATCTAGTGCAAGAACAGATAATTGGTCATCCTTTAAATCAGGAATTGCCATCAGGTAGAGTAATTGATGAAATTGCTACGATCAAAATTGTCAGAGACTTATTGCAAACATTAACATTTGTTCATAACAACAATGTGATTCACCGGGATATTAAGCCTAGTAATATCATCCGGCGACACTCAGACGGAAAACTAGTATTAATTGACTTTGGAGCCGTTAAAGAAGTCAGCATAAAACAACTTGATACTCAAGAGCCAACCGCCTTTACTATTGGCATTGGAACTCAGGGTTATGCACCAAGCGAACAATGTTTTGGCCGTCCCCACTACAATAGTGATATCTATGCAGTGGGCATGGTTGGAATTAAAGCCTTGACTGGTATAGCGCCCCGTGAACTTGATAGAGATGCTGATGGAGAGATAAAATGGAGTGATGCCTACGGCGGTAAACTACGCTCTCAACTAAGCCACTCTCTAGTTAAGATTCTCAGTAAAATGGTGCTGGATGACTTCAAACAGCGATATCAGTCTGCATCAGAGGTTCTTCAGGATTTAAAAGTTTTTGATGATATTGTAAATTCCCAAAGCAGATACCCAATGCTAGGGGATGAATCGTTAATAAATACTTTAGACCAATTAAACGCTCCAACAAAATCTTGCTCAGAAGAATCCTCAAAAACTCCTTGAAAAGGATAGTAAGATAACCGTGTTTTCTTCACTCATCTCTGCACTTGATACTGTATATAAGTGTGAGCGTTTTTGATGCAAAAGTAAGACTTTGCCTGAATGTACTTGCAGTGTGAGAGTTAATAATTGCTTTTCACCTAGCACACAGTTCTAGAAGTTAGCGGTAGGCGAGTATAAGGTAAGTACAAATATAGCGGTTCCCATTTAGATGCGGTACAAGATTATATTGCAAGGTGTAGGGGAACGGCACTACCCATACGTGTCAACTTAAC
>NZ_JAYGHE010000051.1:49776-59396 GCF_034931145.1 Nostoc sp. UHCC 0252
GCTTAAGTTGACACCAATGGGCACTACCGTACCCTTACGGATGTCCTATAGCACAGCTAAGTAATGTTCGCGTTTCACCAAATTAATGAGAATAATGCACGTGCGATCGCCAGTTGGCGATATGAGCCACCTTACGATTTATACAACTACTTAGAGGAGGAAACTAATCTACTACAACATATTCTGCACCCTCAAAATAACTTTTACAGCATTGTGGATGAAAATAGCGAGTTGGTAGCTTACTGTTCTTTTGGACAAGATGGACAGGTTACTGGTGGTAATTACTGCGATCGCGCCCGTTCTACTTTTTTCTCAAAAACGTCCTGGGTGTGACTGCGACATATTTTTTAAAATGTCTGAATCATAGAATGGGAAAATAAAGGTGAGTAATACCCACCCCCAAACTTACTTGACCATTTACTCAAGACAAATAAACAGCAAATTTTATCAGTCAAAATCTATGAATTTGACCCCCTCTCAAACTCGAAAACTACCCACTCAAGCGATCGCAGCCAAGATTTTCCACTGGTGTAACATCATTAGTCTATTTATCATGCTCACCAGTGGGCTACAAATTTACAACGCCAACCCTGTTTTTGGTGGACGTGCAGGTTTGCACATACCTCCGATATTTACTTTAGGAGGTTGGCTTGCAGGGGGAAGACACTGGCATTTTGCCGCAATGTGGTTGTTCTCGCTGAATCTTTTATGGTATGGAATTTACGTTTTATTTACCCGACGCTGGCGACATCGGTTTGTGGGCGCAAATGACTTCAAAGCATTACAAAAAAGTCACAATTCTAAGCGCCTAATTTATGCTTGGCATCGGATTGCTTATACCGCAATTATTCCTATTTTACTGCTGGCGTTATTTACAGGTGTAGGAATGTATAAACCTGCTCAATTTCCCTGGATTGTGGATTTTTTTGGCAGTTGGCAAGCATTGCGAATTGTTCACTTTGCCTCAGTGCCAATGGTTATCTTATTTACAGTAATTCACTATCAATTGGGAAAAAAAGCTGGTGGCACTGAATTAACAGAATCAATGTTTTCATAAACAATCTTTTTTAAACAAAAAAATGAACTTTTTTGATAAATTGAATCGTAATATCTTACAAAATCAAAGCTTACTATTTGTAGGACTCGATCCAAATCCAGAGATGATGCCTGTGCGTTATGAATCTGAAGAACTCATCTCTGGTTTGGAGAAGTGGTTACAATTCATTATTGCGGAAACTGCTGATTACGTTTGTGCTTATAAACCGACACTTGGCTTTTACGAAGCATTAGGTATTCCCGGTTTAGAATTGCTATACAAAACTTTAGCTGCTATCCCAGCCCACATACCAGTTATTTTAGATGCCAAACATAGTGACTTAAATACTAGTACCATTTTTGCCCAAACTGTGTTTACGCAATGGCACGTAGATGCAATCACTCTCAGTCCCTATACAGGACAAGATCATGTAGCACCTTTTTTGGTCTACCCCGATAAAGCGGTATTTATTTTATGTTGTACTTCTAATCCAGGTGCAGAAGCTTTACAGCAATATCCGACAAACGAATCACCCCTTTATTTACAGGTGGTAAAAGAATCAAAAACCTGGGGAACTCCAGAACAATTGGGTTTGGAAGTGGGAACTACAAATGCTGAAGTTTTGGCACTTATTCGAGCGATCGCACCAGAAAGAATTATTATGGCACGTAGCATCTGGGCGAAGGGTGGAAACCTGAGACAAATTTTAGAAGCAGGTTTGAATGATAACGGTGATGGTTTACTGATTCCTGTTCCTCAAGATATGTTGGGAAACACACAACTGTCTGAGGAAGTCAAGTCTCTACGCGCAGAAATTAATCAAGTAAAAACTGAAGTTATTCACGAAAATTCTACATGCTCTGTGTGGTTTCCTGATGTTTGTTTCCTAAATCAGCACCCCCACCAGGATTTGATTTTACAACTTTATGATATTGACTGCATTATGTTTGGCAGTTTTGTCCAAGCATCAGGAGCGATATTTCCTTATTACATCGACTTACGCAAAATTATTTCCAATCCCCAAATTTTTAATCAAGTTCTCACTGCTTATGAGGAGATTTTAAAGAATCTCAATTTTGATAGATTAGCAGGTATTCCTTATGGTTCTTTGCCTACAGCAACTGGTTTAGCTTTGCGTCTTCATTGCCCGATGATTTTCCCTCGAAAAGAGGTAAAAGCCCACGGAACGCGCAGAGTTATTGAGGGTAACTTTCATCCTGGGGAAACAGTTGTAGTAGTTGACGATATTCTCATCAGTGGCAAAAGTGTCATGGAAGGAGCAGGAAAGTTAGAATCAGCAGGATTAAAAGTTAATGATATTGTGGTATTGATCGACCATGAACAGGGTGTAAAGGATAGATTACAGCAAAATGGTTATTGCAGTCATGCGGTTTTAACCATTTCGGAAATTACTAATACTCTGTATCAAGCAGGGCGAATAAATGAGGAGCAATTTTTAGCTTTCGCTGAAAGTTAAAAATTGGGAATTGGGGATGGGGAAGATTTTTCTGATTTTATCGCCGTTGGGTATATTTACTCGGTTAAATCTAGGGACTAGAATAATTTCAGTTTTAAATTAATTATGAATTTTTCACTCAATCAACTACTTAAATGGTTAATTTTTACACTGCTATTTCCTCTAGTCTTTCTTAATGGTTGGCTAGCATTTTTGCTAGTTAAAAATTTTCAACCTGTCGTAACAATTCTTGTTTTAGCTACTTTGCTTGCATTCGTCTTAAACTATCCTGTTACCATTTTCCAAAAGCGAGGAGTGAAACGTGGCTATGCAGTAACATTAGTTTTTGTATCAGCTTTAATAATTATTGTTGCTCTGGGTATTACTTTGGTTCCCATTGTTTTAGGGCAATTTCATGAGATGGTTAAAGTCCTTCCCCGATGGATTGATTCTAGTGAAGAAAAACTTCAGATTGTAAATGAGTGGTTTTTTAGTCACCAATTAAATGTGAATTTAAGTCAGATATTCGCACGAATTACTGACCAGATACCAAATGAAATAGAGTTTTTATCTGATAAAGTTTTAAGCATTATTATAGATACAATTGATAGTATTTCTGAGGCATTAATTACAATAGTGCTGACTTTTTATCTATTGCTAGATGGGCCAAGAATTTGGCAGGGAATATTTAATAAATTACCTGGAAGTTTCCCTCAAAAGGTAAGTCAATCTATTCAGCAAAATTTTCAAAATTACTTGATTGGCCAGGGAACTTTGGCTTTGCTAATGGGAGTTTCATTAACATTATTGTTTTTAACTTTTCAAGTCCAGTTTGCTTTACTTTTCGGTTTGGGAGTCGGGCTTTTGAGTTTAATTCCCTTTGGCGATGTCGTCAGTCTTGTTGTAATAACTTTCATCATAGCGACACATAACTTTTGGCTAGCAGTAAAGGTTTTTGCGGTAGCTGTTGTCATTGACCAGTTAATTGATCAGGCGATCGCACCTCGTCTTTTAGGCAAATTTACTGGCATTAGACCAATATGGGTATTAATTGCTTTGCTTGTAGGAACCAATGCTGGTGGAGTCTTGGGTTTGCTAATTGCAGTACCTATAGCAGGTTTTATCAAAGATGCAGCAGATGGTTTTAACTCTGATTTTTCTAAAAATCAAGAATCATCAGAGATGTTAACCGAAAAATCAGTATTGCCATAATATGCTCTAAATAAATATGTAGGGCTTATGCAAAAAATAGCCAAAACCCTTATTTTCAGGTAGGGGCAATCCATCAATTGCCCTTACCGCTTGTAGTTTTGCGTAAGTCCTAATATGTTTGAACAGTTATTTACAATCTCATCCGAAGCTAAGTCAATTTCGGCAACTGCTCGCAGCCCTCATAAAGGCGTGATTATTGGTGCAGGACAAGTAGGGATGGCTTGTGCTTACTCGATGTTGATTCAGAATACCTTTGATGAAATGGTGATTGTCGATGTCAATCAGCACAAGTTAGAAGGGGAAGTTATGGACTTGGTTCATGGACTACCCTTTGTTGAACCAATGCTAGTGCGAAAAGGGACTTTGGCAGATGGTGAAGACGCGGATATTGTCATCATTACTGCTGGGGCAAAACAGAAACCTGAAGAAACCCGTTTAGATTTAGTACAGAGAAATGTGGAAGTTTTTAAAGATTTAATTCCACAAGTGATCAAGTTTTGCCCGCGAGCAATTTTGCTGATTGTCACCAATCCAGTGGACATTATGACCTATGTCTCTCTCAAACTCTCTGGATTGCCTAGTTCTAGCGTGATTGGATCGGGTACAGTGCTAGATACAGCCCGTTTCCGCTATCTTTTGGCTGAAAAGTTGCAGCTTGATCCACGTAGCTTACACGCTTATATTGTTGGCGAACACGGCGATAGCGAAGTTCCTGTTTGGAGTAAGGTGAATATATCTGGTATGCGTCTATTTGATGAAGGATTGGAAGATAGTAAAGACATAAATCAAGCGCTGCAAGAAATTTCTCAACAAGTCAAGAACGCCGCCTACGAGATTATCAAGCGTAAAGGGGCTACCTCTTATGCTATCGGTTTAGGTGTTACTCAGATTGTCCAGGCGATTTTACGAAATCAAAACCGAGTTTTGACTGTTAGCAGCTTAATTAGTGGTTTTCATGGTATCAAAGATGTCTGCCTAAGTTTGCCTGCGGTAGTTAATCGTCAGGGAGTTACCAGAGTTTTGAATCTCTCCCTCAGCCAAACAGAGTTACAACAATTACAGCATTCTAGCCAAGTTCTACGCCAGACAATTGAGCAACTTAGCCTTTGATATTATATTGTGTACCGTTTTCAGCTTTTCCAGATGCTGTAAAAAGTCTGGACAAAAAAGCCCCCGATATTTCTACCGGGGGTGAAAGAATAATACCATTTCACTTATGTTTGTTGCAGATGCCCCTGCTTGATGCCTCTACTTAGATGAGAGGCTAATTATTTCTCAAATATTACAGCAAAAAGCGATCAGGTATAAAATTAGCCAACATTTGCCAAGAGCAATTCTCGTTTTTCTAATTTCTGTACTTTCACCTGAGAGTCATCATCAACATCGATAAGCGCTGTGTCTCCATCTGTAATTTGACCAGATAGCATTGCTTCGGCGAGAGAATCTTCTAAAAGGCGCATAATTGCCCGGCGTAATGGTCTAGCACCGTAGCTAGGGCTGTAGCCTTCTTGCACTACAAGTTCTTTGAAGCGATCGCTAACTTCAAGAATAATTCCCTTTTCTGTCAAGCGTTTAGAAACTTCACGAAGCATAATTTCAGCAATTTGCTTCACTTCATCCCTAGAAAGCTGGGTGAAGACGATAATTTCATCAAGACGGTTTAGGAACTCTGGACGGAAGTAAGCTTTCAATTCCTCATTTACCAAGGTGCGGATGCGGTTATAACTAGCGTCGGCTTGAGTGTCGAAGTCAAAGCCTAAACCACTACCACCTTTTTCAATCACCTTGGAACCGATGTTGGAAGTCAAAATGATCAGCGTGTTTTTGAAGTCAACTTTCCGACCTTTGGCATCGGTAAGATGACCGTCATCCAACATTTGCAGCAGCATATTGAATACATCGGGGTGTGCTTTTTCGATTTCATCGAATAGCAACACAGTGTAAGGTTTCCGCCGCACGGCTTCTGTAAGTTGTCCGCCTTCGTCGTATCCAACATAACCAGGAGGCGAACCAATTAGCTTGGCGACGGTGTGGCTTTCCATGTATTCGGACATATCTAGCCGAATCATCGAATCCTCCGCACCGAAAAAGTATGAAGCTAATGCCTTCGCCAATTCTGTTTTACCAACTCCGGTAGGGCCAGAGAAGATAAAGCTAGCAATGGGACGATTGGGATTTTTCAAGCCAACACGGGCGCGACGGATGCCGCGAGATACAGCTGAAACTGCTTGCTCTTGACCGATGAGCCGTTGATGCAGAGTGTCTTCTAAGTGCAGAAGCAATTCTGACTCAGATTCAGTCAGCTTATTAACTGGTACGCCAGTCCAAGAGGCAACGATTTGGGCGATATCTTCTTCGTCAACTACAGTCGAGTTGACAGGTTGCTCAGTTGGTGTGAAGGTTGCTTGCAGTTGTTCTGCAAGTTTTAATTCTTGGTCGCGCAGTTGTGTAGCTTTGTCAAAATCTTGGACTCTGACTGCTGCTTCCTTTTCTTTGGTAACGCCAGCGAGTTCACGCTTGAGTTCTTTATTGGGAGAACTTTGGGAGTTCCGCAGACGAACGCGAGAACCAGCTTCGTCAATTAAATCTATTGCCTTATCTGGCAAAAAGCGATCGCTAATGTAGCGGTCTGATAATTCTGCTGCTGCTACAAGTGCTGAATCCAAAATTGTGACTTTGTGGTGCTGTTCGTAAGCGCCGCGCAAGCCGTAAAGAATTTGTACGGTTTCTTCTACTGAGGGTTCCCCGACCATAATTGGTTGGAAACGACGCTCTAAGGCAGCATCGCGCTCGATGTGCTTCCGATACTCATCAAGGGTAGTTGCGCCGATGCACTGGAGTTCACCCCGTGCTAAGGCAGGTTTGAGGATGTTTGCTGCATCCAAACCACCTTCTGTACCACCAGCGCCGACCAAGGTGTGGATTTCGTCAATCACCAGAATGATGTTGCCAACAGTGCGGACTTCTTCTACAACTTTTTTGATGCGTTCTTCAAAATCGCCACGGAAGCGAGTTCCAGCTACCAATGACCCCATATCGAGGCTGATAACTTGTTTGTCTTGCAAAGTTTCAGGAACATCCTGGTTGATAATTCGTTGAGCTAGACCTTCTGCGATCGCAGTTTTACCAACTCCTGGTTCTCCAATCAACACCGGGTTATTTTTGGTGCGACGACCGAGAATTTGGATCGCCCGCTCAATTTCCTTCTCACGACCAACTACGGGGTCGAGTCTGCCTTCTTGGGCTAATTTGGTCAAATTTCTGCCAAACTCTTCCATCGTTAGTGGTTGGGTGCGCTTTTGACTACCACTACCAGCGAAAGCTGGTGCATTTTCACCCAAACGGCGAACTATGGCACTGCGAACAGTCTTAAAGTCAACTCCTAGATTTTGCAGTACTTTGGCGGCAACACCTTCACCAGCCTCGGTTAATCCTAAGAGTAAGTGTTCAGTGTTGATGTAATTCTGTCCCAAACTATGAGCTTCCTTAAAAGATTGCTCGAAGAGGCTTTTTACCTTGGGAGTAAAAGGAATTTCTGGTGGTACAAAGCCAGAACCCCTACCAATAATTTTTTCTACCTCACGACGTGCGTCTTTGAGGGTAACGCCTAATTCGGCCAGCACTTTAGCAGCAACCCCAGTTCCTTCTCCCATCAAACCCAGGAGAATTTGTTCTGTTCCTACAAAGTTGTGTCCCAGGCGACGGGCTTCCTCCTGAGCTAACATAATTACTCTAATGGCTTCGGAAGTGAAGTGTTCAAACATAATGGGTTCTTGCTCCCTCGCTGCTTGGACTTTGGGTGAGATAAAATTCACCCTCATCTAAAGTTTTTTGTATTTTCTTAAGAACAATGTAACTTTATTTAAAGTTAAGTGGCAGTGGTGAGAGCCGTAAGACATCAGGTGTACTAGCCGTCTAAGAGGAGTTAAGAGAGATGCGATTAATCGCATCTGTACAGAAGTTACGAGTTGACACTAAACAATTAGTTCTCAATTTTACAATTAGCTTATCGATACAGAAGATAATTTTCTTTTGCTTTTCTGCTCCTCTGCTCTCGGCTAAACTGATAACTCAGGACTCACCATTCTATAACTCTTAACTTATCACTCCTGACTCTTGTACAGACGCGATTAATCGTGTCTACCTCTCACTTAGGACTCACGATGACTGAACCAACGGTTGGGAAAGACCAACAACATCCTCTTTATAACCGCGATCGCCCTCTTATTGATATTTTACTCGCTCAAGAGCCGACAGACTATAACTTAGCAGAATTAGCAAGGCTGCGAATGCGCTATCAAGGCTTTCCGGGGGCGAGAGACATCCAAAAAGACCTAGATAAAGTCTTACAGCAGTGGGGTTTGAGCGAAGCCGAGCTTTTTGAGAAAACTCGTCAAATTCACAATTTGGGGGGTATTTACAAAAGTCGCGGCAAAAAAGATGAACAGGATTGGAATTAGAAATGGGAATGGGGAATGGGGAATCGGGAGTGGGGAATTAATTATTCCCTCGTATTTTCAACTTTTGTACAGACGCGATTAATCGTGTCTCTCCTAAGTCGATATAACAAGAGGCTACAAGACTTTACACTGACCATGATGGCGTAACAAATGGTCACACAGCACTAAGGCGACCATTGCCTCAACCATTGGAACAGCACGTGGTAATACACAAGGGTCGTGTCGTCCTTTCGCTGCTAATAGCGTTTCTTCACCTTCACGAGTGACAGTTTTTTGCTCTTTTCTAATTGTTGCTGTCGGCTTAAACGCGACTCGCAAAATAATATTTTCTCCGTTGGAAATACCGCCTTGAATACCCCCGGAACGGTTTGTTACTGTGCGAATTTCACCATTTTGATCGATATAAAATTCGTCATTATGTTCAATTCCCGTTAGCAGCGTACCTCCAAAACCGGAACCAATTTCAAAGCCTTTGCTAGCAGGAAGAGACATGACACCTTTAGCGATATCAGCTTCTAATTTATCAAATACTGGTTCGCCTAAACCTTTCGGCACGTTTCGCGCCACGCATTCTACGACACCGCCGATAGAATCGCCTTGTCTACCTATTTGCTCAATTAATTCAATCATGCGATCGCCGCATTCAGCATCAGGACAGCGAACGATATTGCTTTCCACCTGTTCTAAGGTGACAGTATTAGGATCGACTACACCTTCCAGGTCTTTGATGCGCTTAACGTAAGCAATAATTTCGACATTGGCGATTTGACGGAGAATTTTTTTTGCGATCGCACCTGCTGCGACTCTTCCAATTGTCTCACGCGCTGACGATCTACCCCCACCTTGCCAATTGCGAATGCCATATTTCGCATCATAAGTTGCATCCGCGTGAGAAGGGCGATACTTCTGTACCATCTCGTCGTAATCTTGGGAACGAGTATCTTGGTTACGTACCAAAACTGTTATAGGCGTTCCCAGCGTTTTGCCTTCAAATATCCCTGATAGAATCTCACAAGTATCTGCTTCTTTACGAGGGGTCGTAATTTTACTTTGTCCTGGCCGTCTTCTATCTAGTTCTACTTGAATTTCTTCTGCCGAAATTTCTAGTTGTGGAGGACAACCATCAATCACAACCCCCACACCGCCGCCGTGAGATTCACCAAAAGTACTAATGCGAAATAGATGACCAAAAATATTGCCCATAATTTTTAGGAAAAAGGTGAGGCTTATGTATTCTACCTAGAGTTATTATAAAAGTTTATTTTTGTAGAATTTATCACTATTTTTTAGTATTACTCTAGAGGCAATTCATGAATTATCCCTACCTGAAAATTAGGGTTTTGACTATTCTTTGCATAACTCCTCTCCATAACAGTAAATACCTTATCTGTTGCTAACTTAAAAAAAGCGCCCTCCCAATTGGGAGAGCGCTTTTTTATTTAGTTAATAGTTGAAG
>NZ_JAYGHE010000052.1:0-6972 GCF_034931145.1 Nostoc sp. UHCC 0252
TAATGTACCATTGATTTATAAAATACGACATTTAATTTGCAATTCGTAAAGTTTAAGAAAACGACATAAATTTGCAAAAAATGGTTTTTCGACATTAAATATGCGAATTAAATAATCTTGTCTTTTAAGTAACAAAATCAACTGAAAACTTTTTACGGTAAAGGTTTCAGCAATTCAAAAAGATGATGTCGTTATTTGCGAACACCGACATTTAATCTGCGAATGTACACGTTTACGCATCTTCATTGCCGATCTATTTAATTTTCGGTTGCTTCAGTTTCAAACTGCACTATTTTTATTGCTACCCTGACCAAGCACTAACGTCCTAGCATTTTATCCCGCAGATGCTTAATGCGATCGCGCAATTTACCCGCCTCTTCAAATTCTAGTTTCTTCGCCGCTTCTTTCATCTGCGCTTCTAACAAAGTAATCAACCCTGGAATCTGTTCTAATGGCAGTTCATCTAGATGTTCATCTACTACTTTCAAGTCAGTTGCATTTAACCGCCGAGATACATCTAAAAAAGCCAAAATCGCATTACTTGATTTTTTCACAATTGGTTGTGGTGTAATTCCATGCAGTCGATTATGTGCCGTTTGAATCCCACGCCGTCTATCTGTTTCATCAATAGCTTTAATCATGCTACCTGTCATATTATCGGCATACAAAATCGCTTGTCCCTGGACGTGACGCGCAGCTCTACCAATAGTTTGAATTAAGGAACGCTCTGTTCGTAGGAAACCTTCTTTATCTGCATCCATAATTGCCACTAAGGAAACTTCCGGTAAATCCAAACCTTCCCGCAGCAAATTCACACCAACTAATACATCAAATTTACCCTCGCGCAAGTTCTGCAAAATTTCAATGCGCTCAATAGAAGTAATCTCGGAATGTAAATACCGTACTCTTATACTACGGTCTTGCAAATATTCAGTTAAATCTTCCGCCATGCGTTTGGTTAATGTGGTAATTAACACTCGTTCATGGCGATCGGCTCTATCTTTAATTTCTCCCAATAAATCATCAATTTGTCCTTCTGTAGGACGCACAGAAATTTCTGGATCAACTACCCCAGTTGGTCGAATCACTTGCTCAATTACATGGTCTTCAGAAACTTCTATTTCCCAATTTCCGGGAGTTGCGGAAACAAAAATACACTGATTTACCTTTTGCCAAAATTCCTCGGCTTTTAAAGGACGGTTGTCAGCAGCGCTAGGAAGACGAAATCCATGTTCAATTAAAACTTTTTTTCTCGCTTGATCGCCGTTATACATCCCGCGAATTTGGGGCACGGTTACGTGAGATTCATCAATAATTAATAGCCAATCTTTGGGAAAATAATCAATTAAACATTCTGGTGATTCTCCAGCTTGTCTTCCTGCTAAGTGACGAGAATAGTTCTCAACGCCGTTGCAGTAACCTACTTCGCGCAGCATTTCTAGGTCATAGCGTGTACGTTGATCTATGCGTTGCGCTTCTAATAGTTTCCCAGCTTGTTCTAAGTCTAGTTTTTGCTGTTTTAATTCGGCTGCAATGTCGTGACAAGCTCCTTCTAAGCGTTCTTCTGGGGTGACAAAGTGGCGTGCTGGGTAAACATTCACCGCTTCCAAACTCTTGAGAATTTCACCTGTCACCGGATCAATGTAGCGAATCGCGTCAATTTCATCACCAAAAAATTCGACACGAATTATTCGGTCTTCATAAGCTGGGCCAATTTCTAAAACATCACCACGGACGCGAAATTTTCCGCGACCCATTTCTATGTCGTTGCGGCTATATTGAACGTTGGCCAAATCCCGTAAAATTTGGCGCTGATTGACTTCCATACCTATCTGGAGGGGAATGGCGGCTTTTAGATATTCTGCTGGCATTCCTAAACCGTAGATGCAGCTGATGGAAGCAACGACAATGACATCACGGCGTTCAAACAGCGATCGCGTCGCCGAATGCCGCAACATATCTATTTCATCATTAATCGCCGCCGTTTTTTCAATATAAGTGTCGGTAACGGGAATATACGCTTCTGGCTGATAATAATCGTAGTAGCTGACAAAATACTCGACTGCGTTGTTGGGGAAGAAATCCCGCAACTCGTTACAAAGCTGTGCAGCCAAGGTTTTGTTATGCGCCAAGACTAGGGTTGGCTTGCCAATTTTCTCAATAACTGCTGCTACCGAAAATGTCTTGCCAGTTCCAGTGGCTCCTAGTAAAGTTTGATAACGGTTGCCTGATTGGATACTAGCAGTAAGTTGTGCGATCGCTTGTGGTTGATCGCCTGTCGGACTAAAGGGAGCTTGAAGACAAAATTCTGTCATACAGTTTTGCTGAAAATACCCTATCTCATGGTGACGATTCCGCCCTGTATCCATTGTAGCTGGGTTATTAGAGCGAATAAATATAGGACTTACGTAAAAATTGCCGAAAAGCTTAATTTATCGTTCGCGTAGCGTGCCGCAGGCATACCGCCCTTTGGGTTCACAGTCGCCTACGGCGGGAAACCCGCCTACAGCGCTGATTCACCAAGACACCAAGAAGCCAAGAATTCGTGGAGTGTGCGTAAGTCCTAAAATAGTAATAATTATTTACAAAAATTATTTATTTAAATTTACTTATGTATCAGTTTTAAAGATTCTTATATCTATATGAGGTTGTTTAGGGTTAAACTCTAAAGTATATGGGAAAAATTTCATCTTTCCTTAATTATTGTAAAATTCAATTAACAAACCAGAGGTTTTCGTTTATGACTATTAGCAACGCTGGCAAAGCAACCAGTTCTCGGCAAAAGTCTGCCAAGTCTCCAGGGGAAACAACAGAGGAAGTTGAAAATCAACAAGACCAGAGCTTGAACGCTGATAAAGTCGATGAAGTTAATGAACTGCCAGTGGGGGCTTCTGGAAGACTCGCCATTTCTGCAATTCGTCCTATAGGGGCTAGCGACTTAGAAGTTGCTGAACACCTCTCAATTGCTGGGGTGCGTCCCGTTAGTACCAGTACCTTAGAAGTAGTTGAAACCTATAACTCGATGGGCATTCGTCCAATTGGTGCTAATACATTCCAAGTTGTTGAAAGTATAAATCTCTCTGGGATTCGTCCAATTGGCTCAAGTTTATTGGTAATTGATGAAAGCTATTCCACCTTCGGTAATCGTCCAATAGCATCAAATGAAGTTGACAATTCTGAAAGCCTGATGGGTTTTCTAGACTAGACAAGAAATATTCCCATAAATTTATTAACCCAGTTTCGTAGAGAAACTGGGTTTTTTAGTTAAAGAGTCAAAAGTAGAAATTACAATATTTGCACTTCTTCTATATCTTTTAGCATAGGTAACTAAACTGTTATTACTGAATTTTGTATTTAACTAACAGCTATAATCCTTACTACAACTAGTTTATTTAATTTTTAATTTTTAATATGTCTTCTGGTGGAAGGCTTTAGTAAAAATTTTAAGCTACTGTGTAAAGGTAATCACAAAAAGGGATTTCAAAGTTATTTGATAGCTTTGAAATAAACTTTTCATTAAATAAGGAGTTCAAAATGAGTATAGAAGATCGCGCAAAAGCAGCTGCTAAAAATGTTGAAGGTAAAGCCCAAGAAGCATTAGGCAATGTTACTGGAGATCCAGAAGATAAAGCGAAAGGTAAAGCAAAGCAAGCTGAAAGTGAAGTACGTCATGGAATTGAAGACGTAAAAGATAATGTAAAGAAAAATATTGACTAACAATCCGTAGTTTTTTTTGCAAAAACTTTAGGGATATAAATGGGGTGGATCCCATTTTTGCAAAAAACTATGATGTGTTAAAAATTCAGTGTAATAAACCTGTTTAATGTTTTTAGCAAGCATTGAAGGACGAAGGGTAAACTGAGTTTACAAAACTCTTATAGAGACGTAATAAATTACGTCTCTATGTCAATAGCCAATTCTTTAAATTTGAGGAGTTATATTTATGAATTCCAATTTTATAAAAACAAATAAATAATTTCGAGTTTGGAGGATGAGTAAGAGATTAGGTGGGTATTACCCACCTTTATTTTTTGCTTATCAAAATGAATCAAATAGCGATCGCTATTTGGCAATTTCTACAGTGGGGCTAAGGGTGGCAACTTTGCCCAGAAAATTATTCAAAATATCAAAAAATTGTAGTAATATACCACAGGCATTAACTATCTTCACCTACATCTGATTGTCAGCGCCCTTAAATTTACAATCGATGAGAATATACCGTGAGCCTAACTCTTTATTTCCTCCGTCACGGACAGACAGAATGCAGCCGCAATAATTCCTTTTGCGGTTCCATAGACTCAGAACTTACCCCAGAAGGGTTGGATATGGCAAAGGCTTTTGCTGATGCATATACTTCTAAAGATTGGACAGCAATATTTTGTAGTCCTATGCGGCGAACTGTATTGACAGCAAAACCCTTATGTGAGGCAATAAAGATAGAACCACAACTGAGAGATGGTTTAAAGGAAATCAACTATGGCAAGTGGGAAGGAAAAACACCAGAAGTAATTAGTCGTGAATATCACGATGATTATATCCGTTGGTCAGCAGATCCGGCTTGGAATGGGCCGACTGGTGGAGAAATGGCAGTTACAATTGCTTCTCGCGCCTTGCAGGTAATTGAAGAAATCAAGCAAAATTACACTAGTGGAAATGTTTTAGTCGTTTCTCACAAGGCAACCATCAGAATTCTTCTGTGTAGTTTTCTGGGGGTTGACGTGGGACGCTTCCGTTTTCGGTTGGGATGCCCTGTTGCTTCGGTCAGTGTTGTAGAATTTTCCTCACATGGGCCGTTGTTAAAGGTTTTGGCAGACCGTAGTCATTTGGATGAGCGTTTGTTAAATTTACCGGGAACGTGAGGGCAGACGCGATTAATCGCGTCTGTACAATATTATTTTTACGCTTACTATGGCTGGCTATCTGGCTCGGTGTATTTGCAGAGGACGTTTATTCCAATTTTTAGAATATATAATACGACAATTGTTGCGATCGCTCCATCCATCGGTATGCCATTTACTGCTGCAACTGCCACCAGTGAGCCAATAATACTATTGAGCAGAGAAGCACTACCAGGGTTCTTGGTGTATTCTTTGATTTTGCCCTGTAAACCATCATCACCACAGATTTCCGCGCGGATTTCATTGAGGGTCAGCTGTAAAAGAGATTTTTTGCCCTTACTATAATCTGTTTTGCCAACTTTCTCTTGCCAGAGTGTGTCAAAACTTGCTTCTAGATTGCCGTTGTGTTGTTGCAGGGTAGTAAGTGCATGTTGTGCTGGGGTGTCATTTGGCAGAAGTTGCTGAAATTCTTGGATTTCGACAGGGGTTAATTGGGCATTCATATATATTTGACTTAATTATTTATGGAGTATTTGTTAGTTCCTGAATCAATTCTTCAGGTGTGATAATTCTAGGAGTAGCAACTGGAAAATCTCTAGGGTTGCGAGTAATAATAGCATCTAAGTGATTGAGTACCGCAGCGCTGTATTGAATAGCGTCTTCAAAATCTCTAAAATTAAGGTTTAGTGCCATGTTGATTGCGGTACTGTCTACGGTAGCGACACCGCAAAAGTTAACCAACTGCCTTAAATAACTAAGTGTCCACTCTCGACCTCTTGCCCTACGGATGATGTAATACAAATCACTAAAAGTTGAGGCGGAAATATAACCTTCTACCTGTCCTTGCTCAACTAGCACCAATACTTGTTCGCTTGCCTCTAGAAAAGGTTCACGCTCAAGGGCATCATCTACAATGATGTTGGTGTCTAACAAGATTTTCACAGATTATGTTTCTCCTTTAAAGCTTCCCATCGGGCTTGGTCTGGGTCAAAGTCTGGTGGTGTTGGTGGGGCATTTTCAAATAACCCTTCAAATGCTTTGACTTTAGACTTTCTTCTCGGCTTTTCTGGCTGTGACTCAGTAGGAGTTTCCAAGGATGGAACTGGCTGCAAAATAATCACTTCCACTTTTCCAGGAGCAATATTTAGAGGTTCGTCAATAATTAAATGACCTGATTCGTCAATTGTGGCGTTGAGCTTATAGGCTTGCATATTAGTTTTCCTCATCTATATATAATTAAATAATATTTCAGGCAATTTCACAGATTATGTTTCTCCTTTAAAGCTTCCCATCTGGCTTGGTCTGGGTCAAAATCAGAAGGCGTAGGTTGTGTTTTTTCAAACCAGCCTTGCAAAGCTTTGATTTTTGTTTGTCTTTTCGGCTTCTCTGGCTGTGACTCAAAGGATGGAACTGGCTGCAAAATAGTACCTGAATCAACGATCGCAGTTATAAGTAAATGTCTTGTCGTCACCAACATTACAACATTAAGTCTTAACGCTATAACTTTAAGGCTTAATGCTATAACCTTAAGGCTTAACGCTACAACATTAAGGCTTAAGGTTACGATATTAAGGCTTAACGTTACAACATTAATCACCAGCATTACAAGATTAAGGCTTAAGGTTACGACATTAAGCCTTAACATTACAACTTTTTGACAAAAGCTTATGCGATCGCTCTTTAGGGTAGTGCGCTCTGTGCGATCGTAACCAATGCTTAAATAAAACTTATGAATGGTTTGACGTTGGCAATCAATCTTGCATTGCACCCTACGACTCTGTTTCTAGCCCATCCCGCGCTGCCCAAATTGCCTCGCGTACCTCTCCCGCACACTCTTCACCCGTCGCCTCGCGCCAAATGGCTTGAAACTGGCTTTCTCCTAACTGCTTGAGCATACGGGCTAAATCATTGATACGATAACCAATCCAATCTTCATTATGCTCTAGGTCAATGGCTAAAACATGAATGTAAATTTGCAAAGCCTCAGCGTAATTTTCTTGAGCTTCTAAAACCCTTCCCCACTTAACCAACGTTTGTGAAGCCCAATACCAATCGCGGAATTGCTCACAAATTTCCCAGGCTTTTTGATAATAGTTAATCGCCACATCAAACTGCCGTTGCTCTTCGGCTACCA
>NZ_JAYGHE010000052.1:7351-23422 GCF_034931145.1 Nostoc sp. UHCC 0252
GGGCAATATAGCCTAAATTATGATTAGCACTGGCAATTTTGTCATTCACTGAGGAGTCATTTACAGCTATCAGTTCCTCCAGAATTTCTTGATAGACTTTCCTCGCTCCTTCCAAGTCAGCACTTTGAGCGGCTTCATTGGCATCTATACCCCGCAGATACATCCAGAAATCCAGAGCATCTTCACCCTTTGCTTTTGCATCTGCCAAGTGAATACCAATATGCTTCAGCGTCCGTTGTCGCAATGACTTAAATTCGGGTTTGCGCCCTATCCGCTTATACACTTCTCCCAAGGCTTGCAGAATCCATTGTGCATAAGCCCATTCCTGCTGATGTTCAGCAAGGCGAAGATTTTGCAACAGATTTGGTTCTTCCACCCGCAGCACAAAAGTTGCTAGTTCTGCGTTGCTAATGATTTTCTCACGGTAGTTTTCAGCCAACACTGCGTAAAAAATCAGCAACTTTTTTTCGAGTTCGTTAATCACCTCCTGGGAAGTAATTGTGTTTAACTGCTGGCGCAAATACCAAGGTAGTGCTGGGTGAATTTTGTAGATACTCTCACCCAACAAATATTCCACAATACCTGCGGCGGCGGCTTCGTTGAGAATCTGCAACCAATCTGGTTTTTGCAAGTTCTCCCCAAACACCGCCCGATAAGCTTGTCCATTGCTATCATCAGGATTTTTTGAAAACAGATGCAGCCAATCTGCATCAACCCGTTCCGAAAACAGTGCCAAAAATGGTAAATGCTTACGTGTTCGTTCCGACAACTTCGCAAAAGAATAATCCAACGACACAGTAAGAGATTTTTCTCTCCCTTCTTCCTCTTGTCCCCTAAAAGTATCCAACCCCCGCCGCAGCGCCTCAATTAACTGCACAGGTGTCTGCGTCTTTAAATGCGGCAACACCACCCGCAATGACAAGGGATGTCCCCCCAACAATTTCAACAATTCCAAATACTCTGCTGACAGGTTCTTTCTCTCTACACCCACCGTTTGCAAAATCTTTGCGGCTAACTCTTGGGCATCCGCTTGAGACAACCCCCGCAAATTGATTAAACTATACCCACAATCCAACCAAGCTTCTTCGCGGCGACTGGTAATTAATACCCAAGATTTACCACCCCGCAATTCCTTAAGAAACCGCTTCAGTTTGTTTCTTTCTTCCCCACTCAATAATGGTTCATTCCCCGTAGGGAAACCGTTGACAGGTTCAAAGTTATCCCAAATCAACAAGCAAGGATTAGTTTGCAGATATTGCCGCACTACATCTTCTTGCTTATCTGGCATCATTTGGGAAAATCTCTCACCGCCTAACGCCCTACCAATTTGGTTAATTACCTGACTCAACCCCGCACCCTGTTCAAAAGAGGTGAAGAACATACCGCCAGTACGTCCTTGAGTGTCATCCAACCACCGGGCGAAACCTGCGGCTAACTCAGTTTTACCAACACCGCCCATTCCCTGCACCAAAACCAGATGATTTTGCCGAAACGCTCTCTCTAAACGCAAAATCTCATAATCCCGCCCAATAAAACCATAAGCACTTTCATCAGGTAAACCTACAGCTTTGCTACTTTCTGGGGTGTTGTCTGCTTGCGTCATCAAATCGGCAAAACTGGGTGCTGTCTTTTTAGGAACAAAAGGCGTATAAGGTTCCTGCTGATACAACACCGGCACAAGCCAATCTTGTAAAGGTAAATTTCCTTTGGGACTGGGGCGCATTTTGTCAATAGACATGGACTTACGCCCAGATGCAACGGCTGTGGCGATACACTCTCCCCTGACTAATTCCCCATACAACCGCCCAATAAAGTGTTCTGCACCTTTGGCGTAAACTGAATACGCCATCGCTACCACACCCTTAGCCCCCAACTTCACCAACTGTCCCGCCACAGAAGAAAAGGCTTCTTCGCCTACTTGTCCAGACTGGCAAGCATTCAGCACAAAAATAGGCACGCGGCAATCTGTTAAATATTGGGCAATTTCTCTAGCGCTGACAGTTTGCTCATTTCCCTGTTCATCCTCAAAGACTAAAACTCCCTGTGTCTCGCTGTCAAAATTCCCAT
Organism: Nostoc sp. UHCC 0252; assembly: GCF_034931145.1. Classification (NCBI taxonomy): domain Bacteria; kingdom Bacillati; phylum Cyanobacteriota; class Cyanophyceae; order Nostocales; family Nostocaceae; genus Nostoc; species Nostoc sp. UHCC 0252. Next base: position 9,419 of record NZ_JAYGHE010000052.1, read on the forward strand.
GTCCATCAAAATGGACGATATGATAAAAACCCTTATTCGCTTGCAGTTCTGCTTCAAATGCCTTCAGGCTAGGGGGACGCAATACCTTAAGATTGACTCGCTGACGTATCGGTTGCAGCGCCGCCAGCAGTGGACGGGCAATGGTTTTAAACCCAACATCTTGCTGATCGTCAGGACGGGCAATAACTAGTAAAATATTCAATTGGTCATCGGGCATTGCTGGCAATGGTGCTTTTACGCCCTGACTGCTGAGACTGCGATACATCCCCGCCAGTGAAGGTGCAAGAAATTGATAATCGGGGGAATATAGCAACTCCCAAGGTAAATTCAGCACTTCGGCGTTATCAGAAATGATGCCCAGTTCACAGTTATCTAGCCCTTCCCGTGTCGCTTCTTGAAAAAACTCTCTTCCTTTCTCTGTACTGCGAAATACTAGCTCAAATAGCTGTTGTCCCCAAAGCTGTAATTTTTGTTCAATTTTTACAGCGTTATCTGGAAAAATACCGTAAGGAAACTTTAGATAATCTTCTAAATACCAGCGTAACTCAGCCGCGTTTTCTTCATCGAAGGGTTGCTGGAAGGCGACTTCTGACGCAAAACGAGGACTTTCATATCCGCGTTGCCAAGAAAGTTGGATTTTGTCGTTTTGATGCGTAATCCGCAACCAATTCTGCGCCATAGCTACCGCCAACACTAGTTTAGATGCTACCTTATCTTAGTCATTCACGCAGAGGTTAGCTGATTACGCAAATGAAATCAGCTAATTTGCGTCAAATCGTGGCGAATTGAGAGGTTAAATTTAAACGCAAAGGGGCGCAGAGGTAAGCGCAGAGGAACGCGGAGAATTTAATGAAATTTTCTACTAGGCTTTTAATTCAGTACAGATACAGCGATAATTTACTCAAATCATCACTGAGTTGTTTCATGCTGCCAGTTATTGAAAGCATTGTATTACGTCAAATGGCTTCGGGCGATCGCCTTTACTTACAACTATACAAATTCATCGGCGCTAAAGTTGGTAAAAAGGTTTACATTCAATCTAATCTGCATGGTGCAGAGATTGCTGGGAATGCCGTTATTCACCAGCTAATTGAGTTTTTATTAACAATAAATGATACAGATTTAACTGGAGAAATTTGGCTAGTTCCCGTTTGTAATCCAATGGGGACAAATGAACGCGCTCATCATTTCTCCCCTGGGCGACACTGCCTTTATGAAGCTAAAGACTGGAATCGCATATTTTGGGATTATGAGAAAGAAGCTGATGATTTAGTAGCTTTTACTAAATCTCAACTTCATAGTGATCTAAAGGTCATTCGACAAAATTATCTAACTATAATTAAGCAACAATTCGCAAAAACTTTAGAAAAAATTAATTCTTCTAGTGGTGTCCCTTACACTGAGCTTTTTGCTTACAAGCTACAAAATCTCAGTTTAGATGCAGATTACTTAATTGATTTACATAGTTCTACCAATCAAGCATTAGACTACGTTTATTACTTCCGAAATCAAGAAGACAGTGCAAAATACTTCCTACTTGATTTCGGAATATTGCTTGATAAATATGATGGTGATGCTTTTGATGAAGCTTTTATCAAACCTTGGTTAGCACTGGAAGCTTGTTTTAAAGAGTTGGGTAGAGAAATCAAGTTTGATGTGGAAGCTTGGACGCTCGAATTAGGAGCAGGAATGCAAATGAACCCTGATTCAGTTGCTAAAGGTGTACGGGGTGTGAAAAACTATTTAGCGCAAAAAGGTGTGCTGCAAAGTCCTAATTTATCGGATGACACAAAAACCCATGAGATGACTTTTGCATCTAGCAGCAACCGGAAAAAATATTATGCGATCGCAGGTGGTATGATTCAATCCAGAATCGAATTAGGTAGCACAGTCAAAGCTGGAGAAAAATTGTATCAAATTCTCAGTTTTAATAAAGAAGGTCAACTACCTACTGTAATTGATGTCTGCGCTCAACATGATGGATTAGTTTATGATGTCGCAACAAATCAAGCTGTAAATGAAGGTGAGTTTGTACTGGGAATTGTGAGTTAGAGCATGGGGCATTGGGCATAGATGTTCATGTAATTGTCATCACAAAGACGCGATGAATCGCCGTCTCTACAAAAAACTAATTATTGTAGAGACGGCGATTCATCGCGTCTCTTCCCTTAACCGAACAGTATTGAGTTTAGTCTCCCAAATAAATACTCATACCACGAGCAGTTTTAACTAAAGTACCATTGGGATCGACGGCACTATATTGAGCGATCGCTTCGGTAATTGGTACACTTAATACTTGGCGATTTTGCCATGTCACCATGCGATCGTATTTACCCTCTGCAATTAGATTAACCGCCGCTACGCCAAAAGCAGTTGCAACTAATCTATCTAGTGGTGAAGCAGTTCCACCCCGTTGAATGTGTCCTAAAACAGTGACTCGCGTTTCTACACCAATGTGTTCAATAATTTTATCTGCTAAATACTCGCCAATTCCACCGTATCGAGATTGACCTAAGCGATTTGTAATCGTCACATTTTCCCCATCGTGGGTACGAACCGCTTCGGAAACAATTATCAAACAATAGTTTTTGCCTTTCTCTTGGCGTTCTTTGATTTTGTGGCAAATATGCTCAACTGTGTAAGGAATTTCGGGAATTAAAATTACATTTGCTCCCCCCGCAATTCCCGCAGCTATTGCTATGTGTCCGGCATCACGCCCCATCACTTCTAAAATCATGACTCGGCTATGACTTGCAGCAGTAAAATGCAACCTATCTAATGCTTCTGTGGCAATATTGACTGCTGTATCAAAACCAATGGCGTGTTCAGTAACGCCAATATCGTTATCAATGGTTTTAGGGATACCAACTAGATTAATGCCACCTTGTTGGGCGAGGCGACGGAGAATTGCCAAACTACCATCACCGCCAATACCAATCAAAGCGTCTAAACCTAGCTCATGATAACCTGCAATGATTTCTTCGGAGCGATCGCATAAACTACCATCCGCCATTGGAAAAGCAAAAGGATCACCTTTATTGGTTGTCCCCAACATTGTGCCACCCGCAGTTAACAGTGAGTCAACTTGATCAACTTCCAGTTTGGTAAATTGTGGCGGACGTGCCATTAATCCTACAGTCGCTTGACGAATTCCCAAAACCTCCCAGCCGTAAGTATCCACAGCGCAATTCACTACAGCCCTAATCACAGCATTTAAGCCAGAACAATCACCTCCACTGGTAAGAATTCCAATGCGTTTGGGTTCTCCCATACCTTTTATTGACATTTTGATCCAAATATATTTAATAGTTGATGAAACTTAAGACATTCGCAGCAGATTAAACCGAAAGCAAAAGTCCTGCTTGTAAATGCCAAAGTAATTTTATGTTTCTTTTGTATCTAAAAACAAAATAAAATCTAAGAATTCAGAACTCAGGAGCCAGGAGTCAGAATTTATCTGGCTTTGGTTTAATTACCGACAAAATCAGGTCAATTTTAAGTTTAATTTTTTTAATATTCTGAATACTGAATTCTGACTCCTGAATTCTACAACTAAGGTTATCTCAGCTGTAAAATATAAGTGTAGAGCCAGTAGTAGATTAAACCTCGGCAAAAAAATCCCTAAAAATGCCAGGGTAATTTTATGCTCGTTTTGTGTCTAAGAAAAAACCAAGTTATCCCAGCTGTAAAATATGAGGGTGGAGCCAAAGGTGACTAGTATTGAAAATTACAACTTCTCTTTTTCAGGAGAAGTTACAATTCCACAGGCTCCTCCTGAATTTAAATCAGGTTTTATCGGCATTGTTGGTCGTCCCAATGTCGGTAAATCTACTCTGATGAATCAATTAGTCGGACAAAAAATTGCCATAACTTCCCCTGTAGCACAAACAACACGTAACCGTTTACGCGGCATTTTAACTACACCAGAAGCGCAGTTAATTTTTGTAGATACGCCAGGAATTCATAAGCCCCATCATCAATTGGGCGAAGTATTGGTGCAAAATGCCAAAATTGCCATTGAATCGGTAGATGTAATACTGTTTGTGGTAGATGGAGCGGTAGCTTGTGGATCGGGCGATCGCTATATTGCCGAATTGCTGTGTCGTAGCAAAACACCGGTGATTTTGGGCGTGAACAAAATCGACCAACAACCGTCTGATTCTCAGTTTATAGATGATAGTTACGCTCAGATGGCCCAGTCCCATGAATGGGAAATCGTAAAATTTTCTGCCAAGACGAGCGCCGGATTACCGCAACTTCAAGAATTATTAATTGAGCATTTGGAAATTGGGCCGTTATACTACCCACCAGATTTGGTAACAGACCAGCCAGAACGCTTTATTATGGGTGAATTAATCCGAGAACAAATTTTATTATTGACTCGTGAAGAAGTACCCCATTCAGTAGCGATCGCTATTGACTTAGTAGAAGAAACTCCCAGCATTACCCGGATACTTGCTACCATCAACGTTGAGCGCGATTCCCAAAAAGGCATACTCATTGGCAAAGGCGGAGCGATGCTCAAAGCAATTGGTAGTGAAGCCCGCGAACAAATCCAAAAGTTAATTTCTGGTAAAGTTTACCTCGAATTATTTGTCAAAGTTCAGCCAAAATGGAGACAGTCGCGCCTCAGTTTAGCAGAGTTAGGCTATCGGGTGGAAGAATAAATTAGTCATTAGTCATTGGTCATTGGTCATTGGTCAAAAAGGCAAAGGACAAAGGACAAGTGAATAATGACTCTTAATAAGTAAATAAAAATGTCTTTAGATACTCGCTATCCCTTGAATTTACCAGCCAATGCTCCGCCGTTGCGCGTGTTAATTGTCGAAGACGATCCGATGATGCAACTGGGATTAGAGCAATCGTTAATGGCTCATCCGCAGTTAGAGATTGTTGGACAAGCAGAAGATGGTTATTTGGGAGTTCAAGCTGCACTGCAACTGAAACCCGATTTAGTGGTTATGGATATAGGATTGCCGCGATTGGATGGCATTGCAGCGACACAGCAAATTAAGGCGGCATTGCCAGCAACTCATGTGGTAATGCTGACATCTCATCAAACAGAGACAGAAATTATTGCGGCACTATCTAGCGGTGCAGATGCGTATTGTATTAAAGGTGCAAGTGTGGAACGATTGTTAAGTGCGATCGCAGCCGCAGTTGATGGTGCAGCTTATCTCGATCCCCAAATTGCGCGGCGAGTAATTGATAATCTCAAACCGCCCTCACCCACCACCAACAACGCTAATTTATCTGGACGCGAGTTAGAAGTGTTGAAACTGATGGTAGACGGGTTGAGTAATCCAGAAATTGCCGAAAAACTCTATCTCAGTCCCAACACTATCAAAACTCACGTCCGAGGGATTATGAATAAATTAGCAGTAGACGATCGCGTGCAAGCAGCAGTCGTTGCATTACGTTCTGGGTTGGTTTGATGTTAGAAGAAATTCAAATCTTTACTACTGAATATCTTGACAAGTGCGCTCATCTATATGTTGAAGTGTTCAATAGTGAACCTTGGAACGAGCAATGGACTTTCGAGACTGCAAGAGCAAAGTTATTTGAAATTCTGAATACACCGGGTTTTGTTGGATTTGTATTCAAACAGGATGAACTGTTAGGATTCGTGGCAGGTTATTGTAAGCAAGGGCCAAAAAGTAAAAGCTTTTATCTAGAAGAAATTTGTGTCCAACCTCATAAGCAGCATCAAGGAATTGGCACAAAGCTACTTAACCAATTAATGGATACTCTAACCGCGATGGAAGTTACTGAGGTTTATCTATTAACTAACAAGGATGGACAAGCAGAGGCTTTTTACACCAAGCATGGCTATCAAAGAAGCCAGTATTTGATTCTTATGGCCAAACGATTTTAGAGGAGATGAAAGTTTTGCATCAATTACGTATTGAATATAAAACATATGCAGCCAAATACAGAGATAAATCTCAGTAAAAGTAAGATTGCTGGTGTATCCAAACTTAATAATGAATTTTCCACTTTCTGCCCTCAAAGCCGCGAAGAATGGCGGAAATGGTTAGAAGAGAACCATCGCACCTCTCTTGGTGTGTGGCTCATTTACTACAAAGTAAAAAGTGGTAAACCAAGTGTTCGATATAGCGAAGCTGTAAAAGAAGCCTTATGTTTTGGTTGGATTGACAGTAAAATTAAATCCTTAGATGAAGAACGTTATATGCAAATATTTACACCTCGAAAACCGAAAAGCGGTTGGTCAAAATTAAATAAACAATATATTGAACAACTTATAGAACAAGGCTTGATGACTACAGTTGGTCTGGAAAAAATTGAAGCTGCAAAACAAAATGGTTCATGGAACTTTTTAGATGCGATCGAAGCATTGATTATTCCCTCAGATTTAAAGCAGGCGTTAGAAGTAAACACAACTGCCAAGGATAATTTTGAGGCATTTAATAACTCATCCAAAAAGAATATTCTTTTTTGGATTGAAAGTGCAAAGCGTCCAGAAACAAGGTTAAAGAGAATTGAACAAACTGTCAATTCAGTAGCGGCAAATAAAAGCCCATTGGTGCGATAAGAAAGCCTAGATGATTCTTTGATATCATGTCCGGTTAAATAATTGTCATTGCGTACCGCCCTTGGCGTTCCCGCAGGATACGAAGAGAAGCAATCCCAAAAGCCTTGCGATTGCTTCATTCCACTTCGTTGCACTCGCAATGACATATTACAAGTAATTTGCCGGACATGATATGATAACGTGTCTTTTGACTTAAATAATACGAGTAAACATTTCAATGCCATTTATAAGTAAAGGCGTACATAAATACGCCTTTGTAGCAGATTAATTTGTTGCCAAGATATTTGAAAAATAGCCGGACTCAATGCATTTTAGTTAAAAGAGTTTGAGTGTTGATTTGGGTCTAGATTAACAGGAAATAATAAAATTTCCTTGCCTTCTAAGTTTGCCTTCTGGTGAAGCAAAATTGCCTTTTTCAAAGAACAGTATTTAATTGGAACCCATCTGTCGCTATAAAAGTATACAGTTACTCGGCTCATTGCATACTCTTCCAACGGCAGTGGAATAGACCAGGACGAATCCACAGTTTGAACCTTACCTGTTGAGTCCATGCTTTGAACCTCAGTTATTAAGTATATATACTTTCTCCCAAGAGAATGATTTAAAGTAACTGTCATAAGTAATAAGAAACTGCCTTTAAACTTAATCTTTAGATAAAAATTAGAATAATTAGACCTAACCTCAAGATATGGGAGAAGTGGGTTTAGGAGGATGTTTCAAAAGTCCTTTCGTTGGTAGCAAAACTCGTGGGGAGTAGGGGGTGGGGAGCAGGGAGTAGGGAGTGGGGGGTAAGGGAGCAGGGGGTAAGGGAGCGGGGGTCAGGGGGAAAAATAAGCAATGCCCAATGCTCAACGCCATAATTTAAAATCATGCCAAACGATGTAAAGGTTTCAAACTCTGGGATGATGAGTAAATAGCAACTAAATTGACAAAATCGCACTATAAAGAATGATATTAAGCGATAAATAGCGCTTGTAAAGGACTAACGGGCATGATTAAATCTTGGATGGTAATTGGGGGCGTGGCTTTCTTGGTTGCTTTAGCCGCTAACGTGATTACGCCTAGCGATCGCCAATGGTTCAAGCGCTTACAACGACCAAGATGGTTAACTTTTGAGGGTGCGATTCCCATTATCTGGACTGTAATATTTATTTGCGGTGCTTGGTCAGCTTATATTGTCTGGGAAAGAGATCCAGGAAGCACCTCAACCTGGTTAATCATGGGTTTATATCTGCTATTAGAAATTGTAACCATAGCCTATACACCTGTAATGTTTCGGCTTCGTAGTCTGAAAGTGGGCACAATTCTCGGTGGTACAGGTTTTATAATTTGTGCTTTATTGATACTTGCAGTTTTAAGTATTTCTGGTTGGGCAGCATTGCTATTAATTCCTTATTTGCTCTGGAGTCCCATTGGTACTTATACCACTTGGCAGATGATCGGTCTCAATCCTCAAGATGCCTAAGATTCGCACCAGGGAATGATTAAAGCTGTGGTCTAAATTGTCAAACTTGCAGTGTATGAATTGACAAAATACACAAAACTTGAGTGCATTATGATTCCATCTTGGATAATAATCGGGGCTGTAACTTTTTTCGTCGCCCTTGGTAGTTTCTTCATCACGCCGCGTGATGTTAAATGGTTTGCAAACTTAAGTCGCCCTCGTTGGCTAGTTTTTGAACCGTTGATTCCAATTATCTGGACTGTAATTTTTATTTGCGGTGCAGCTTCAGCTTATATTGTCTGGGAAAAAAATCCCGGAAGCCCAATTACTTGGCTACTAATGGCTTTCTACCTTTTGGTAGAAATTATCACCGTCGCCTATATACCTACAATGTTGAGGTTTCGCAGCCTCAAAATTGGGGAAGTTCTTGGGCTAGTTGGTTTGATTTCAGGTGTTGTCCTCGCAATTTGCGTTTTGCCGATTTCTTTAATGGCGGCGCTGTTACTCCTTCCCTATCTAGTTTGGACTCCCATTGGTACTTACACTACTGACGAGTTAAAGGAACTGAATCCTTTAGATGCATAAAGAAAGTATCTATGCAATACGCCCATAACATGCTGTGACAGGATTGGCTGGATTGGATTGATTATTCAGCCAAGCCCACATTTGATCGCCAACAGAAAAATGCCACCACTCTCTGGGATTGCGTTGAAACCCTGCTTTTAACATTACATCTTGCAACAGCTGACGGTGAGCATCATACTGTTGTGCTTCTGGGTGATCGCTATTGGCATAATAATTGGGATGCGATCGCTCTGACATTTCATCAATCGGCGAACCCATATTTACTATTTGCCCTACATCATTTACCAGCGTCACATCCACTGCTGCACCTGTACTGTGAGGAGGGGGAGTTTTTTCATCTAAACTTGGCACAGCCCAAATTGTATAAACCGCTTCCCAAACCTCTTGGCGTTGGTTTGGTGATAACTCCACCTCAGTCAGTCCTCTATCCTGCACTGCTTGGGCGAAGCTGTAATCTACCATAAACTGCTGGACTGCTACTGGACGATAAGCATCAAAAATTTGAATACGCCAGTTGGGATGCAGAACATCAAGGTAATTTTGTGCTTGGATCAAATTTTCAATAACGCTTTGACGGAGATAATAGGGGGAGCGATCGCCATAAGGCGCACCTAATTTTTCATAAGGATGGGGAGATTCCACCGCAAACAATTCTAAAGGAATCGCCGTTAGCGGTTCACCACACTCGAAAATCGGGATTTGATGATAAGGTCTCATCTAGTCAGCTACACAGGACTTACGGATTTTAACGCAAGCATAGTATTTTGGTAAAAATTTAAGCAATTGCCAAATCATAATGTAAAACTAAGATTTCATCTGCTCTCAAAGTCGCCATTGCATATTCAGAGCCTTGGGTATCAGCAAACTCAACTAAATAATGATATTCTTCTTCTTGCTCATACACTTCTACAATTGTTCCAACTTGCCCACTAGGTAAGCTTTCGATAGAAATATAATCTTCTTCCACTAGTTGTAATCTCCCAATGGGAATGGGCTTGAGCGTAGCAATGGTATCTAAAATTTTAACTTTTTTCATCTAACTTCAGAAATGCAGTAATTAAACGTGGATAAACATTATTAACGGTAGTTTCCCAGATTGTCCGCAGCCTGATTCCGTCTGTATCAGGTATTATCCAATCTACCTTAAACTGCTGACCAAATTGTGTAGTACTTTGCTGAACAACTTCACCTGCAACTGCTGCTGTTTGAATAAGTTCACGCAAAACATCGGCGTTTTCTAGTGTGATTCCTAAAATTGATGCGAAAACTCTAGCTTTATGTTTCCCACTCGGATGTTCTGGGTTTAGACAATAACCTATCAGTTTTTGTGTAGGAATCTCTACTTGCTCGCCGTTGGGTAATTTCATTGTGTATGAATATGCCCTAACAAATTTCAAATTTTATCATTAAGGTTTGTTTGTTTAATGCTCAATCAAAATCAAACACCTCTATTAGATGCCTTAAAAACCAATGCAGCAAGACTCCATGCACCTTTTTACACTCCAGGACATAAACTAGGTGAGGGAATTTCTCAACCTTTGGCTAACTTACTTGGCAAAGCTGTCTTTCGCGCTGATTTAACCGAATTAGCAGATTTAGATAATCTCTTTACACCCCAAGGCGTTATTCAAGAAGCACAACAACTAGCAGCAGCAGCTTTTGGCGCTTCGCAAACATGGTTCCTTGTCAATGGTTCTACTTGTGGGATTGAAGCGGCAATTCTCGCTACCTGTGGCACGGGCGATAAAATCATTTTGCCTCGCAATGTGCATTCTTCTGCGATCGCAGGTTTAATTCTCTCTGGTGCAATACCAATTTTTCTCAATCCTGAATACGATTCAGTTTTAGATATTGCCCACAGCATCACGCCCAATGCTTTAGAATCTGCACTCCAACAACATCCCGATGCTAAAGCAGTGTTGACAGTTTACCCAACATATTACGGCGTTTGTGGAGATTTGAGTGCGATCGCCAACATCACACATCAACATAATATCCCTCTACTCGTAGATGAGGCACACGGCGCACACTTTGCCTTTCATCCAGAATTACCCACTCCAGCTTTGGCAGCAGGTGCTGATTTAACTGTACAATCCATCCACAAAGTACTCGGTGCAATGACACAGGCATCGATGCTGCATATTCAAGGTGACAGGATAGATTGCGATCGCATCAGTAAAGCTTTGCAACTCGTACAATCTACCAGTCCTAGTTATTTACTTTTAGCTTCTCTAGACGCAGCGCGTCAGCAAATGGCACTCCACGGAAAAATGCTGATGTCTCGCACATTGCAACTTGCCAATGAAGCGAGAACAAAAATCAGTCAAATTCCTGGATTATCTGTCTTACAGATTCTTAGCCCCCCTTATCAAGGGGGGTTGGGGGGATCTTCTTCTCTAGGTGGTTTGGTGGGATCTCCTAGCTTTATGACTTTAGACGAAACGCGATTAACTGTAACCGTTTCTGGTTTAGGTTTAACCGGATTTGAGGCAGAGGAAATTCTTGATGAAAAATTTGCTGTCACGGCTGAATTCGCTTCACTGCAACATCTCACCTTTATCATTAGTTTGGGCAACACCCCAGCCGATATTGAGCAATTAGTACAAAGTTTTACCACTCTTGCCAACGAATATCACCGAACCAACTTGATTACAAGTTCTAATGAGCAAAATCTTTTAACTACACAGGCTTATACTTTACATCTTTCTCCTCGTGAAGCCTTTTTTGCCGTCAGTGAAACATTGCCTTTAGCACAAACAAGCGATCGCATCTGTGCTGAAATCGTCTGTCCCTATCCCCCAGGAATTCCTGTATTAATGCCGGGAGAAATCATCACTAAACCCGTCATTAACTATTTGCAACAAATTCAAGTAATGGGTGGATTTATTAGTGGTTGCACTGACACTAATTTGAAAACTTTGAAAGTGGTGAAATAACATCCTAGCTACTGAATTCTTTTTGATTAAATTTTAATTAATCAGTCAACAGTAAATATGCGGCTTAAAGGGGACTTAAGCAAAAATACACAGTAATTCTACAGCTATGAAACTTCTATGAAATTAGCTAGCAGACTAATGTCATCTTTGATTTATACCCATAGGATCATAATTGATGATTAATAAACCAAAAAATGAAATCAAAAACATATTATGTTTGGGGATTAGTAGCAGCCCCGATTGTAGTCACTCTAGCGCTGGGTTTCTCGGCAAGAGCGAATGCAGTTGAGTTAGGCGCTGCCTCTGATTACAATGTATTTGTTTTGGGAGATATCACCCAAAAATATACAGATATTGAAGGAAAACTTGCTGCTGGCGGTAACGTGAATTTCGTCGGCGGACTCGGAAGCAGACTTTCTGGTAATAGCGGCAATGTAGTTGTAGCTGGACAAAATTTAACTTTGAGCAACGGTCAAGTCTACCACGGTAATGCTGTCTATGGAGGCAGCGCCAATGTGTCCAGCAATGTGGGATTTCCTCAAGGAACTCTCAGTCAGGGCAATCCCATTGACTTCAATGAAGTAGGGAAAGAACTGCGAGGGTTATCTGAATATTTGGCAACATTGACTCCTACTGGTAACACAACAGTTCAACCTTGGGGTGCTATTAACCTTAGTGGCAGTGGTACTGCTTTCAATGTTTTTAATCTTGCAGGCTCATCTGTCTCCAAGACAAACTATTTTGAAATAAAGGGGGATGCAAATTCAACTATTGTCGTCAATATCAGTGGTAAGGATGTGTCGCTGCAAAACTTTGGCTTTAATATCCTTGGCACAGATAAACAAAAGGTGATCTACAACTTCTATGAAGCAACAAACCTAACTGCCAGTGGAATTGGTATCCAGGGTAGTATTCTTGCTCCTTTAGCTAATTTCAATTTCAATAATGGTCAAGTTAACGGCAACGTAGTAGTAGCTTCTTTGACAGGAAATGGTGAGTCTCACAACTATCTATTTAATGGCGATCTGCCAGATGTCCCAACGAAGTATTACACTCCGCCTAAGCCTCCCACCCATGCTGAGGTTCCAGAACCTGCAAATCTTCCAGGTTTAGGATTAATTGCTGTAGCATTTGGTTTATTTCGCTACAAACGCAATCAAGCAGCTTGTCTAAAATAGTCAGAAATTTTTGGCAGCATAGCGCATGACGCGAACTTGTTTAGAGATTTTCGCTCATACGCTATTTCCTTGCTCCCTACCTTCTACAATAAGGATAGACTTTATTGAGATTTGTATAGTTGGGGAAAAGCTGTCATGGCTCCCGCCGTTTTCATTCAAAATTTGCAAAAGCGCTACGGCACAGTGGTTGCCGTCCAGGATGTTTCCTTCCAGGTAGAACCAGGAGAAATCTTTGGTTTACTTGGCCCCAACGGTGCTGGGAAAACTACAACCTTGCGTGCCTTGTGTACACTGACCACACCGGATGCTGGCAAAATCGAAGTATCTGGCATCTCCGTGTTGGATAATCCGAGGGTGGCAAGACAACGACTAGGCTATGTTGCTCAGGAAGTAGCTATAGATAAGGTGCTAACTGGAAAAGAACTGCTGCAATTGCAAGCAGCACTTTATCACCTTCCACGCGCAGTAGCCAAACAACGCATTGAGACGGTATTAGATTTACTTGGTTTGCAAGAATACGCCGATAAAAAGACAGGAACCTATTCCGGTGGTTTACGCAAGCGCCTAGACTTGGCTGCTGGGTTGCTCCATGCACCAGATGTTCTGGTATTGGATGAGCCAACTGTAGGACTTGACATAGAAACCCGCTTCGTGGTATGGGATTTCCTCAGAAAATTACGCGCCTCTGGGACAACGGTAGTAATTACCAGCCATTATCTAGAAGAGATTGACGCTTTAGCCGATCGCGTCGCAATTATAGATCGGGGCGTGGTAATAGCTTCTGGGACACCTTCACAATTAAAAGATCAAGTCGGGGGCGATCGCATCACCTTGCGAATCCGCGAGTTTTCCCCCATTGAGGAAGCAGAAAAAGCCAAAAACCTCTTGCAATCTTTGCCCTTTGTGCAAGAAGCGATCATCAACAGCGCTCAAGGTAATTCCCTCAACTTAGTTGTGATACCTCAAAACGATGTTCTCATTAACATACAGCAAGCGCTGAATACTGCTGGCTTGCCCATCTTTGGCATTGCCCAATCTCGCCCCAGCCTTGATGACGTTTACCTAGCCGCTACAGGCCGCACCCTAATGGATGCAGAACTCGCAGCCGTTGCCACCCGCGATCCCAAGGCTGAGAAAAAGCAACTTATGAGATAGGGAATGGGGCAGGGGGCAGGGGGGCAGGGGGCAGGGAGCAGGGAGCAGGGAGCAGGGAGCAGGGGGAGCAGGGGAAGAAAAACTATTTATTGATTCTTGAGCAATTCCCAATTCCCAATTCCCAATCCCCAATCCCCAATTCCCAATTCCCAA
>NZ_JAYGHE010000052.1:23535-58647 GCF_034931145.1 Nostoc sp. UHCC 0252
CCCAATTCCCAATCCCCAATTATGAGCGTTACTCCTAAATCTGATATCAATTGGCAGCCGATAGCATTGCCACAAGCAGATGTTAATGCTGCACCTAACTTTTTCGCTGAGTTGGTACAAGAGACGTTAGCTTTAACTCGTCGCTTGTTTATTCAGTTGCAACGCCGTCCCTCAACTTTGGTTGCCGGAATTATTCAGCCGGTTATGTGGTTGATACTGTTTGGCGCTTTGTTCCAAAATGCTCCCAAAGGTATATTTGGTAATACAACCAATTACGGCCAATTTTTAGCTGCTGGCATAATTGTGTTTACAGCCTTTGCTGGGGCGCTGAATGCTGGTTTACCCGTAATGTTTGACCGTGAGTTCGGCTTTTTAAATCGTTTGCTGGTAGCACCGTTAGCATCGCGGTTCTCTATCGTCTTTGCTTCGGCAATCTTCATCATCAGCCAAAGTTTGCTGCAAGCAGCCGTGATTGTAGCGGCGGCGGCGTTTTTGGGGGCTGGACTACCCGATGCAGTCGGTTTAAGTGCGATCGCTCTCATTGTCTTCCTCTTAGCTTTGGGTGTAACAGCCATCTCCCTCGGTTTAGCTTTCGCCCTACCCGGACACATTGAATTGATTGCAGTGATTTTTGTCACCAACCTGCCATTATTGTTCGCTAGCACTGCTTTGGCTCCTCTATCATTCATGCCTCAGTGGTTACAGGTTATCGCTACCCTGAATCCTCTGAGCTATGCGATCGAACCCATTCGCTATTTGTATCTCCACAGTGATTGGGAATTAGGTAGTGTAGTAATGCAAGCTCCTTGGGGCAATGTTACCTTTGGGGGAGCGTTGCTGGTGTTGTTCGGCTTCGCCATTGTCGCTTTACTGAGCATTCAACCCCAACTACGGCGGACTCTTGCTTAAAGAGATAAAATAGAGCAATTTTATTTAGGGTCAAAATCCCATGAAAAAACCATTTTTACAAATTCCTAGACTCTTTGTAGCTACTGTGGCAGGAATTAGCTTTGCTTCCTTGCTCACGGCTCAACCAAGTTCGGCTCAATTAAGCAGCCCAGCAGATGCTTTTCCCAGTAATAGTACAACAGACCAAAATACCGATCCCTTTTCCCGTTCAAACTCAGACAATTTCAATATGTTTGACCTGATTCATCGGGCAAATTTCGGGACTCTCAACTGGGATTCTAACCAAAAAAACGAACAATTAGATTCAGCCGCAGCAGCCTTTAGAGCAAGTCAACAAAAACGAATCCAACAAGGTCAAGCACAGCCAGTAACCCCCGCTTCGCCATCGGTTACGCAGCCATCGTTTACGCTGCCATTACCGTCAGGCAACTGAAATCAAACAAAAAACCCCAAGCCTCTAATATGTCAGCTAGTTTTGTGGGTTTGTAGTAAGCACTTTAATGCTTAAAAAATAAGGACTAAAGTCCTTACTACGAACTTGTTGAACTATCAATTTAAGCTTGACAGAATATTAGGGCTTGGGGGTTGAGACTATTTCAAAAATCCTTAATTATTAGGGTAAAGAACTACAGCCCAAGTGCAGCTAAAATATCGCTAGCATGGGTGGTAGTATTTACGGCACTATCAACATGAGTAATTTTGCCACTAGGGTCAATTACGTAGGTGACGCGCTTGGCATAACCACCGCCATCCACATCGAAAGCTTTGATTAAGGATTTGTCGGAATCAGCCAGTAGGGGAAAATTCAAATTATATTTTTGGGTGAATGCTTGATGAGAAACTTCATCATCAGCACTGACTCCCAACACTACAACATCTTTACCTTGATATTCAGATTGGGCATCTCGAAAACTACAGGCTTGTTTGGTGCAGCCTGGCGTGTCATCTTTGGGGTAAAAATACAAAACGACGGTCTTACCAGCAAAATCAGATAACGATACTGTGTTGCCGTTTGTATCTTTGGCGGTAAATGCAGGTGCATCCGTACCAACTGCTAGAGGCATAATTAACCTTTCCTGTTTCAGATTGTTGATGCACTTGAAATTTTACATTAATTTATAATCATTAAATATAATTATTAAAAAATAGCATAACTATACTTTAGGTAACTAATTTTGGTTAAATGAGGTATGCGGTACAAGAAAAAATATATTCTTGAATTAATCTTTTTTAGAAGAAAATTTCTCCCCCTACACAATGGCTGCTGCTGATTCTCAAAACCAAAATATTTTTGTCTATCCTCAAAGCACAGTAGAAAGAGCAGAACGATCGCTAGTGTGTTCGCCTTTTAATGTATCTTTATTTGAAGTCATGGGACACCAGAGTGTATCCGTAACTGCGATCGCTTTAGAAAATGGACTTAAGCAGGGCTATACTAAGCGCCCTTTATCAGAATTAGCCTGTGATAACGCCTTGGGCTGGCTGATTCAAGTAGGTGTATTGCGCCGAGAAGTTGATGGACAAGGGATTACAGATAGTTTTCGCCTCACTCCTTTGGGTCGTCAGTTAGTGGAAAAATACCAGGGAAAAAACTGGCGGACACCTTCATGGCGCGATCGTTTATTCGACGCTGTGATTCGTTGGTTACGGATACCCTTTTAGAAGAAAAAACCCAAGAGTTAGGATTACGCAATCAAAGGGAATAATATATACGGAAATATCACATCTGTTCATGAAGTCTTTACAATGTGGTGGGACATTGGGCATTGTACAGAGAGCAGGGGGCAGGGAGCAGGGGGCAGGGAGCAGGGAGCAGGGAGCAGGGAGCAGGGAGCAGGGAGCAGGGAGCAGGGGGCAGGGAGCAGGGAGCAGGGAGCAGGGGGCAGGGGAAGAACTATTGATTTATTGATCCATGCCCAATTCCCAATTCCCAATTCCCAATTCCCAATTTCCAATTCCTAATTCCCAATTCTCAATTCCCAATTCCCAATTCCCAATCCCCAATTCCCAATCCCCAATTCCCAATTCCCAAGTATCTTGAAAAACTAACTAATAAATAGCAACTATGAAATCAATTATGGTGGTGGGGACAACATCCCATGCAGGGAAATCACTTTTAACTACAGCCATTTGTCGCATTCTGTCGCGGCGTGGGTGGCGGGTGGCTCCCTTCAAGGGTCAAAATATGGCTTTAAATGCTTATGTCACTGCCAATGGTGGAGAAATTGGTTATGCTCAAGCAGTGCAAGCTTGGGCTGCGGGAGTCGTACCTTGGGTAGAAATGAACCCAATTTTACTCAAACCCCAAGGGGATATGACTTCTCAAGTAATTATCAAAGGTAGGTCTGTAGGTAAAGTAAGTGCCTCAGATTACTACGAGCAATATTTTGACCTGGGGTGGAAGACAATTGAAGAATCGCTACAGCATTTAGGAACAGAATTTGACATGGTGGTTTGTGAAGGTGCTGGTAGCCCAGCAGAGATTAACCTCAAGCACCGTGATTTAACTAATATGCGCGTAGCCAAATATTTGAATGCACCAACGATGTTAGTAGTTGACATTGATCGAGGTGGTGCTTTTGCCCATGTAGTAGGAACTTTAGAGTTATTAGATCCAGATGAACGCGCCCTAATTAAGGGTATAGTAATTAACAAATTTCGAGGACAGCGATCGCTCTTAGATTCAGGAATAAAATGGTTAGAAGAACGCACAGGTATTCCTGTTGTGGGTGTTATACCCTACCTGCAAGAAGTGTTTTCAGCCGAAGACTCTCTTGATTTGCTAGAACGTCAATCGTCGTCGAGTAAAACCCAAACTGACCTCAACATTGCCGTCATCCGTTTACCCAGAATTGCCAATTTCACCGACTTCGACCCACTGGAATCAGAAAGTACAGTTTCAGTAAGATACCTCAGTCCTAAGCAAGATTTAGGACATCCTGATGCCGTAATTATCCCAGGCACAAAGACCACAATTGCTGATTTGCTACTGCTGCAAAAGAGCGGGATGGCAGAAGCTATCCAAAACTATGCTGCTTCTGGCGGAACGGTTTTAGGTATCTGCGGTGGCTATCAAATGCTCGGTCAAATCATCGCCGATCCAGAAGGGATAGAAGGACAAGCTGGCAGATTTCAAGGGTTAAATCTTTTACCAATTAGAACTGTAATTACTGGCCAAAAAATCGCCCGTCAGCGCCAAGTTAGCTCAAATTATCCACAACAGGGCTTGCCAGTCAATGGCTTTGAAATTCACCAAGGGCGATCGCGCATCGAGCAGCAAGGAATAGATCCTCAATCCTACCATGCCCTATTTGACGATATTAATTTAGGATTAGTAGATAGTTGCCAATCAGTTTGGGGAAGTTACCTCCACGGGCTTTTTGACAACGGCCCTTGGCGACGAGCTTGGTTAAATCGCCTCCGTCAACAGCGCGGTTTAAAATCTTTGCCCACCGGCGTTGCTAACTACCGGGAACAGCGAGAACAAATTTTGGACTCTCTAGCCACTGAAGTTGAAAGCCATTTAGACTTAACTCCATTTTTGTCTTAAGCTAGAATGCTTTGAAATGTCATTAGTCATTGGTCACTGGTCATTTGCAAAGGACGAAGGACAACTGACAAATGACAACTCTATTAAATGCGTAATATTGATGATTGTTCGTGTCCGCTTTTTACCAGATGATGTCACAGTAGATGCCGAAGTGGGAGAAGCCCTATTAGATGTAGCAGACCGGGCTGGGGTATTTATTCCTACCGGTTGTCTGATGGGGTCTTGTCACGCTTGCACCGTCGAATTAGAGGATGGAGAAATCATCCGCGCTTGTATCAGCGCAGTACCGCCACGTGAGGAATTGACAATTAATTTGTTTAGCGATCCAACTTGGTAATGTCGCCCTGTTATAGATAGGACTTACGCACACTCCACGAATTCTTGGCGTTCTTGGCGTCTTGGCGGTATGCCTGCGGCACGCTACGCGAACGATAAATTAGCTTTTTGGCAATTTTTGCGTAAGTCCTGATAGAGAAGGACTGATATGTTATGCGGATATATATATTAGAAGCCGCTACTAGCAAAGAATCTCTGATGAAACTACCGAGCAACCATTTTGAGTCTTTAGAGGGCAATCGAAAGGGTCAATATAGCATTCGGATAAATAAGCAATGGCGAATTTGTTTCAATTGGGCAGATGAAGAATCTAAACCTTTCAACATAGAAATTACAGACTATCATTCTTAAAGGAGAGAAAAATGGCACGGTCACCCATCCATCCTGGAAAAATTCTTGCTGATGAGCTTCACGAATTGCAGATAAGCGCAAGTGAGTTAGCACGTATCCTTCATGTACCAACAAACCGGATTACTGAAATAATTAATGGTGAACGGGCAATTACTGCTGACACGGCATTACGATTAGGGCAATGGTTTGGTACTGGTGCTAGCCCTTTCAAGGTGGGTACAAATTTTGGTGAAGAAACTCCTCTCTAACCTCTTACCTCTGTGTTCTCTGCGCCTCCGTGGTTAAATAAATTACTTTTAAACCGCAGAGTCACAGAGAACGCAGAGAGAAAAGAAGAGATTTTACGAGTCACCTTGAAAGGGCTAGCACTGGTGCTGAGTTATGGATGAGTTTACAAAAAAATTATGAGCTTAGACTAGCCGAACAAAAAATTGGTGAAGAAATTCAGGCAACTATTTCACCCCGGATATTACCTGAGTTAAAACAAGTCAAGGCATAAACAAAAATCTAATCAATAGACCTCTTGCATAAATCGAATAGACCTCCCTTAATCTGACCTATTGTTTCTTACTGTAGCGATCGCATTTTTTAATAAAATTAATGCCAAAGAAAATCCGGTAACTGAAGCAAATGCTTTCCCAAGTTGGTTTTACAGAAGTCCCAGGAAAAGGAAGTCATACTAACTGGGTGCATCCCCTCTATAGTGAAAAAATCACGATTTCAGGCAAAGATGGAGCAGATGCTAAACGCTACTGAGGAAGTAGAACAGAAAGAAAAAGATGAGTAAGCTTAAGTACCAAATGATTATTCAGTGGTCTGAAGAAGATAATTGTTTCTTGGTAGGATTCCCTGATTTTCCAGGGCAACGCTGGCGAACTCATGGGGATACTTACGAGTTAGCTGTGGCAAATGGAATTGAAGCATTAGAGTCTCTAATTATTGCTTACCAAGCTGTGGGCGATCCACTTCCAGAACCAACAGTAAGTAGAGTGCGTTAACGCGATTGAGTCAGTGGTAACTAATACTGAACAATTTGCGCGGTGCAATTTTTTGGTTTAAATACTCTGCCTGTTTTACTATTTATATGAATTAGCTTTAACATTCAGCGCGTATTCTTTAAACCTTTCCAAATCAGCTTGAATCGTGGATTCAACTACCCGCCCCAAAAACAAGTTATCCATAATTTTGCCAAGAATGCCGGGGATAGCGTAGGAAATGGTCATTTTAACAATACTATTATTGTGGCGATCGTAAAAGCGAATTGCTCCCTGATTTGGTAAACCATCAATGGATTCCCATTGAATAATTTGGTTTGGGATAACTTTAAGGATTCGGGATTTCCAGGTAAATTCTAGACCGCCACCAGCACGAAGTTTCCAAAGAGATATATCTGGATTATCTGGCGGAATTTTCACAGAATCAATCCACTTCATCCACCTGGGCATTTGCTCCAAATCAGACCAGAGACTCCATACTAAATCTATGGGAGCCTCTACTTCTATCTGCACAGTATGCTCTAACCAATCTGACATTCTCTTTTCTTCCTTTGCGTCTTTCGCGGTTAGTTATTTCTTCAAACTTTCCAAAATCACTTTTGCCGCCCGCCGTCCAGAAATAGTAGCACCTTCCATGCTGTCGATGTAGTCTTGCTGAGTATAACTGCCTGCAAGGAAGAAATTATCTACTGGTGTTTTTTGGTTGGGACGATACGCATCCATCCCTGGCGCTTCTCGATAGAGAGACTGGGCAAGCTTTACCACACTGTACCAAGTCATATTTAGCTCCCGCGACGAGGGAAACAGTTCATGGACTTGCTTGAGGACATGCTGTGCGATCGCTTCATTGCTTTGTCCAATAAACGGATCTCCCGGTGTCAACACTAGCTGTAACAAAGATCCCTGTCCTGGGCGATAATAATCAGCAGGGCTAGTCAACGCCAAATCCGCAAAACAAGAAAAATCAGCATCGGCTGTGTACAGCAAATTATCGATTCCAGCCGCGTGATTTAGCTGTTTACGTTGCTCTCCATCGTTCAGTTCAGTCACCCAACCATCGAAGCGTAACTGCACTGTAGCCACTGGCACGGCATCCAGTTTGTAAATATTGTCAAATTCTGACCACTTACGCCACTCGTGGGGTAGGATGCGTTGAATTCCTGGAACATCACAGGCGAAAACGTAAGCATCAGCAGTGATAGTTTCTACTGCATCACCTTGGGCAACTACTATACCTGTGACGCGGGTTTGTTCGTCTGACTCAGCAAATTTAATTTCCCGCACTTGCCGACGGGTGTAAACTTTAGTGCCTCTAGCTTCTAAATATTCCAGAATGGGCTTGTGCAAATATTCAGATGGAGAACCTTCCAGCATCCGCAAAACTGAAGCTTCAGTTCTGACTGCAAATAACTGGAATATGGTTAACATACAACGGGCAGACATATTTTCGCAATCAATAAAGCCCAATGCGTAGGCGATAGGGTTCCATAAGCGCTTAATGCTGCCATTACTCCCACCATGACTGCGAAACCAATCGGCAAAACTAACTTTATCCAAGTTGCGGATGGTCTTCATCGCCCCATTAAAGTCTACCAATCCACGAACTATCGGACTAGTACCCAGAGCGATCGCATTTTGCAGCTTATCCTGCAACGATAGTTGAGAAGTCGTGAAAAATGCCTTTAAGCCATTGAAAGGCGCACCTGTAAAAAAGCGAAAATCCAAACCACCGGTGCGCCCCCCTTTATTAATAAAAGTGTGGGTGTGTTCCTTGAGGCGTAAGTTTTCTAACACGCCCACTTTTTTCATCAAGTCAAATAGTTGGTAGTAGCACCCGAAAAATACATGCAAACCCATTTCTAGATGGTTGCCATCTCCATCAACCCAACTGCCAACTTTGCCACCCACAAACGGACGAGACTCAAAAATCTCTATTTCACAACCAGCATCGGCTAAATCTACTGCGGTTGCTAGCCCAGCTAGTCCCGCACCTACGATTGCAACACGCATTCCGTCGTTCCTTTTCAGTTTCTTTACAGATTGTAACTGGGTTGGTGTCGGAATTTGCTACTTAATATCAACTCACCAGCATATCAAAGCATGGCAATGTCGATACTAAAACTTCTTTGATTACTTCTTTTAGTCCCAGCAATTGATCAGACGCGAGAAGAACGCGTCTGTATCAGCTAGACAAATTCTTGCCCATCGCGGCGCACTCAAAAAAGTATCAGAGCTATTTTTTTGGTGGCAAAGCAGTTATCTAGTAAGTAATAAAAGTATGTTCTTACTTATTTATATCTTTGCCATCCTCAGATACAGGCAAACTTCTAATCAGTTCACGAATCACATCGGTTGCGGGTCTACCTGTTTGTTGGCAATATTTTTCTAGCTTTTCCGCTTCCTGTGTTGCAAGATTAACTGTTATGCGTTTTACGGCCCATTTTTTATTTGTCATTATCATGCTATCTGCTGTATATTTAGATTGTCGAAAGATTGTAAGTAAAGAGGGAACCGATAAGATTATCAGAGTTTGTCTCAGGAAACAAGTAATACCATTAATATTAAAAATTGTTGTTTTGTCAAAGGATTCATAATTTTCTAAAGAAATCAAAAAACTTCACTTTATTTGTTACTATTTTGACAGCAAAAACAGCGCATAGTTCCTTTTGAGGATAATAAACCTACTAATAGCATCAGTAAAGCCTGACAGTGAAATTTTATAAATGAATTTGAGACACCTACTATTGACTCAATCAAGATTTCCAAAGTTATTCTCTACGGAAAGGATTTGACCTTCTTTCTTAACCAAGTTCATCAAACTCACTAAGTGAGAACATCTGGTATAGCTGATGAAAATAAAGCTTTAGAATCGTTCTCAGCCTGAAATTACGACTTACAGGCGGTTTAGGGTGGTATATAGAGGTAGCGACAAATCACTTAAAAGTAGGTAAATAAGCGATCGCTCCAGAGCAAATATCTATTTACACCTGTTGCTGTAATCAATAAGCTAATATCTGCTTGAAGGCTTAAGACTTTTGGCTTACGGTGATTAAGCTGCTTGTTTGTCTGGATTAATTTTATGGTCAGAAAAAATAGGATAGTACTCAGCTTTCTGAGTATGAATAGCTATTTTTATAGACAAATTTTAACAGCATTGTCTGTAATTTCACACAGACGAATTACCTCAGAAAGGGTGTGATATTACTTGAATGTTGTCCATGATAATATTTTCTTTTTGTTTCATGCTTTCACGTTAACTCAGTATAAAAAACTCACCATAGGATACGATAAAACTTTAAATATTTTTACCTCCTATTAACAATATAGTTTATTTGAAACTCAGCGTTTTTGTTGAATTAATCGTATTTATCTATCTAGATGTAAACGAATTATCTTTAGCCTATTTTTACACTATACTCTCACTACCAACCGCCTTTTTATATCGAAACATTAAAATGAAAACGGCTGCAAAAAAACTTGAACTTACAACCTTTATTAATTTGTAAATGAACTCATACAAATGATTGTCTGTCTCATTTTTTGGGAGTGTATTCATTATAGCTAGGATTTCTGACCTTTCAATAAACTTTATTTAGACACTAAAGAAGTTCACTTTCAAACTTTATAAAAAAATTACAAAGAAAAATAGATAGAATGAGCTTTTTCTTAATAATATTGATATATAACAAGCTCAAAAAATCAAAAAAATGTTAGCAAAAAGATTCTGATATTGAAGTATATCGGCTACGTTTAATTAAAACGAACGTCGTAAGTAAATGCCCGTTTGCTTGTACTCGTTTATACTAGCTGAAATTCAAGTGAAGTTACTAAAAACTTTGGAAATACAGATACTTCATGAAATTTAGGTAAAGTTAGCTATCATCATGGGTATGTAATAGTACAGCCTGGTGACATATAGCCAACATATCAATTGACAAGATTTGGGGCAAAATATCCTTGTCAAAGGTATGCAAAGTTCCGCCCTGCTGTACTAAGTGCATCAAGGCTAAGTATTCTAGATTCACTTAGCATTCAATAATCCCACCGACTCCCCAATGATGAGTTTGGTCAATATGTAAATCAAATACACATCAACTTAATTTCTCATAGCCGTAACCTGATATTAAGGACTATGGAGATTAGTGCAACTATTCCAATTTAAGTTGGGGCATAAGTTGGAGAGTGCCAAGACCCAAATCTTTAGGTGAAAGCGATCGCGTTTCAAACAAAGCCATCATGTCTCGTAACTGAGGATTGCCACGGGAAGCTCCTGTGAGTCCTTTAGCAATGATTAAGCCACAGTAGCCCTGAGTATTTTTGCAGCGTTGATTCCATTTTTTTCGGGCTTCTACATGAATTGGATCGTCATCTAAAAATTCACCGAATAGGAACAATTCACCATTTTGAGTTTGTAATAAACCCAGGTCGTAGCGATCGCCATCAAAAGGATCGGCACCTGGATTAAAGCAAATTGCTCTGAGTCCGCCTACTGCTTCAATTCTTTCAATTACAGTCTTCGCCTTGGGGCGGGAAGTTTGAATTAAAATTACCGGCAAACCGTCACCGACTTGTTTGATTTCACCAGCCTCATGGTAAGTTACCCCCTTACGCAGGTGATCCAGCATTTCCCAAGACACTACACCCAAGCTGAGGAAGGAGTCTTCCGGTATCAAATCATCTTGTAGTGATTGAAAATTCGGAGAGTCAAAATTATCAATTTCATCATCGTCATCAAAGCCTGCCATCTCCTCTAACTCTGCTGCTAACTGCGGCATAGTAGAGACTGTCACAGCCACAGATTTAATTGATTCTTCCGATTGCGGCAGAGAAATACGGTAGCGACGGCTGAGGGTAGGAAAGATGTCCTCATGAAGCTGGCGACGGTGATCACGAATAAAGCGGAGCAGGCTTTCGATCGCAACGAAGACTACCAGCGCTTCTTCGTCATACAAGACAGACCGCAGTCCTTCTAAGGGATGGATATTACCGAAAGTGGGGTCAATTTCTGATAATGGCAGATCCGCCAAATCACTTTCTTCGTCTTCGTCTTCGTCCTCATCTTCGTCCTCATCAGCACTTTCAAAGGTGAGAAACAGACAATCTTGCTTGAGAAACGCTTCTTCTAAATGCTCCGTGGATTCTGCATCTTGTAAAACGGCGGCGCGAAACTGTTTTAAAGACTCTTCTGAGCGATAAAACAAAATCCCATACTCCATTCCCAGCATTCCCATGACTGAGGCGTAGATTGTGCCAACATCCCACTTGTTAATCTCGATTGACAAAATTTGCTGTTCTTCTAAAAATTCCCAAGGTGCTGCTTCCCAAATTGCAAATGCTTTCTCTCGTAAGATTTGTGCATACTGTGGGGGTAAGTCAGGGGTTTGACTATCGAGGATGTCAGCGAATCCGCGAAAAAGTTCGTCAATTAAAGGCAGCTCTGGTGCGTAGTCAATGGCAATATCTAAATCTTGCAGCACCCCCCGCAGGTAAAATTGGATCTCGCGGTCTTTGACTACAATTCTTTGGGGCCTGGCGGGTCTTGCCGGACTGTGGGGATGCTCCATTGCTCGCATTAAGGTACGAACTATTGCTTCCGGGCCGATATCTGAAGCTACCACGTCCATTCCTCGAACCACACCTTGGGAGTAATCTACCCAGAGAATGCATTCTCCCTTTTCCTCGGAGTCTGAGTGCTGGTTTGGTGATGACAACGGACGGCGATCGCCCTCCCATACAGAAGGAATTTGAGTTAATTTCTTCAAGCGACGACTGGTAGAGCGATTAAAACTTGTCATAGAGTAAGTTAATCAAAAGAAGCAATTTGGAAGTAGACTTTGGGGGATAGCTAGCCTCGGATTAAGTTTTTATGGCTGCACCTGATAGTTGCTTCTCAGACTTGCCATGCTTGAACTGCAAAAATACCGAATCTCTAAACACACTGAGTCTCTCAATTCTAGAATAAAAATCTTTGGCTGCTTTTAACCGAGTGTTTACAATTTGGCATCTAACGACATTTAAGCCGCTAGAATGGATACAAAAACACCAAGGGCGATCCAGAGGCATTAACAAGCCAATACAGAGTAAAGCTTAGACTAATTAAGGAGTTAAAAAGCAGATGACACAAACAATTCAGCCTCAACAACGCGGAATTCTGTTGAGCGAAGCCGCATTGCACCAGGTAAAATCCCTCCGGGACAAGCAAGGCACAGATTTCTGCTTACGGGTAGGAGTCCGTCAAGGTGGCTGTTCTGGAATGTCTTACATGATGGACTTTGAAGACACTAGCAAGATCACCCCACAGGATGAAGTTTTTGACTATGATGGCTTCAAAATTGTTAGCGATCGCAAAAGTCTGTTATATCTCTACGGTTTAATGCTCGATTACAGCGATGCTATGATTGGCGGTGGTTTTCAATTCACCAACCCCAATGCCAACCAAACTTGCGGTTGCGGCAAGTCATTTGGGGTGTAATATTGTCATTTGTCATTTGTCCCTCGCCATTTATCATTTGCAGATGCCAATGACCAATGACTAATGACCAATGACTAATGACCAATAACCAATGACTAATGACCAATGACTAATACAGTTGAATCCCTGTTTGATACAGGTTTGGAACGCTATAAAGCTGGAGAGGCGGTAGATTCTTTAATCCCTGTATTTAAAGAAGTGTGCGATCGCGCTCCTAAAACTAGTGCTGCCTGGATTTGTTTGGCGTGGTTGTATCTACTCGATAACAAACCCAACTTGGCTTACAAAGCTGCACAGAAAGCAGTCAAGTTAAATCCACAAGACCCACAGGCTAGAGTCAATCTCGCCTTAGCAATGCTGGAAACAGGTCAAAAAGGTTTACGAGAACATATCGACATAGCACAGCAGCTAATTTTTGTCAATGAAGAATGGCGTGATGAAATAAAAACCAGTATTGAAGACGGTTTAACTAGAAAACCAGATTGGCAGAGTTTGACAAAAGTCAAAAATTGGCTGTTTGAGGAGTGAGGACAAGAGACGCGATTAATCGCGTCTGTACAGGAGTATAATTCTCACTTCTAACTTATCCGTCACTTAGTTAGCAGTCGTCAAATTTTGGGCAATTAGACAAAAGGGTAGATGAAAGATAAATTCTTAAATTGGCTAAACACGATTTTAGTCGTAGATGTTTTCTTGGTTTTGTTTGGTTTTGTCTGGTTAGCGATCGCTGCGATCGGTGATTCTGTAGGAGTAAACCTGGGCTTGGATTTGTGGCATCAACTATGGCAACCCGTGTTTAACCCAGCGATCGGCATCCTTATGGGCGGTGCAATTCTCAGTGGTATTATCAGTTGGGTTTCCAAAAAATTTCTCTCCAGTCAAGAATAAAGGGATCGGGGATTGGGAATTAGGAATTGGGAATTGCTCAATAACCAATAGTTATTCTCCCCCCTGCTCCCTGCTCCCTGCTCCCTGCCCCCTGCTCCCTGCTCCCTCCCTTATTCCCCCTGAGTCTATCCAAGAATTTGTCTTAGTGCTGACTGTAAATTAGGATATTTGTACTCGAAGCCTGTTTCTACAGTGCGTTTGGGAAGAACCTGCTGACCTTCTAAAACTACCATAGCCCCGTCTCCTAAAAGAGCTTCAATCGCAAAAGCCGGAACAGGCAACCAAGAAGGACGATTCATGACTTGTCCCAAAGTTTGACTTAAATCTGCCATTCGGACTGGGTTAGGGGCAGTGGCATTGTATACGCCTTCTATTTCCGGTTTAGTTAAAGCTTGCATAATCAAGTTAACTACATCGTCTACGTGAATCCATGAGAACCACTGCCGACCACTGCCAATGGGGCCACCAGCAAAGAGTTGGAAAGGTGGAATCATTTTACTTAAAGCACCACCATTGCCTAGAATAATTCCAAGACGCGGAATTACCAGCCGCACACCAGCATCTTTTACTTTTCTCGCTTCCGCTTCCCAGGCTTGGCAAACTTGGGCGAGAAAATCGTTACCAGATAGATTTGTTTCATCAAAGATTGCCGTTTCACTGGTACCGTAGTAACCAATAGCTGAAGCATTAATTAACACAGATGGTTTCGGGTTAGCGTTGACAATCGCTTCAACTATTTTTTGTGTGCCTAACTTTCGGCTATTGAGGATTTCTTGTTTACGTTCTGGTGTCCAGCGTCCTTCAGCAATGGGTTCTCCTGCCAGATTAACTACGCCATCACAGCTAGCAATGACACTTTGCCAAGAACCAGATGCATTTGGTGTATAGGCAACAATCTCTACATTTGGGAAAGCCTCAGATGGAAAGACCTTTTTAGCAAAAGCGGTGTTCCGAGTTAATACTACTATTTGATCACCTTTTCCTCGGAGTTGTTTTACCAAAAGACTACCGACAAATCCTGTTGCTCCAGTAATTGCTACTTTCATTCATTTTTTACCTCAGCCAAACCCTTATTGTAAAGTTTTTGATCGAACTTTGAGCCGACAATACTTTCTTTGGGGATAAAACAGATGCAACTGTATCAGGTGCAAATATTTGAATGACTTTCTGTTTAGATGCTTCGGTATTATAGGATGGACAGAGTGTTGCAAGGCGTGGGGCTATTATGGCTCGCTATACCTGTTCGTTTATTCTTTCTGTTCCTAGTGACTATCTATTGCCGTTACTTGTAGAACTTCTACAGGAGTGTCAGTTGGATATTCAATACCACACGGGCGATTACATCATCGCTCGTCAGATTCCTGGTAATGTTCCTTTTCCTAAATTGATCACAGTAGAAGTACTGGTTGATAAATCAAAATCTACTGAAACGGAAACCCGGATGAGTATTGTGATTAAAAATGAAGAACTACCACTTCAACTAGATAATTACTGCCGGCAAATGTTTGAATTTATCAAGCAGGCTATTGAAAGTAGCCGCCATTGGCATTTGATTGAAAGTATTGCAGGATAGCTTTGGTAATTGAATTGACAATCCCACGGCTTAAAGCCGTGAGAGTGTCAAACTGTGATTTGTATCTAGAATTCAATCCTCCAGATCCTCGGCCATTCCGGGGTTTATTAGTGTAATGTCGTACTCGCTCGAATCTGTTTGTCCCAAACGCTGAGTGTTTTTTAAAAGGTAATAAATTGCACGAACTTGGGGGCCAAAAACGATTTCGTCTTCATTTCTGAGATCGTGGTTTGGTATCTTACGTCCATTAATCATCAAACCGTTGGAACTTGCCTTACCTTTGGCATCGCCATCTACAATCCGGTAATAGTAGCTATGACTATTATGCTCTCGTGGCAATCTCACTAATGTGGCATGGCGGCGGGAGACAAACTGCGACATCAAACGGATATTACACTCGCGATCTCTACCGATAGAGTAGACGGGTTGCTCCAGAGAAAATTCTTTGCGACCTTGATCGTCTTCAATAATCAGTAGATGGTTTTCATTAGTTTCTGCTGCCATTGACAAATCGGTGGAACTATGATTTAACAAGATTTGTTTAGTATCGTATTTTGCCATTCTCGCGCACCATAAGCCTGTGGTGCTGATCTAAATAAAGTTTAAAATTGCATAATACCTTGAAAAAGTAGAACTTGGTCTTTCTACTTCAGTAGCTATGATAGCTTTTGTAGGTGTCTCAACAGGCTTTGTGATCTCGGTAAAAACTGAATAACGATGCAATTTAACGATAATTCGTAATTCGTAATTCGTAATAGAGCCTCCGGCACGCTACGCGAACGTAATTCGTAATTAAAAAAGGTTTAGAGTCTCGAACCTTATGGTTGGGGATTTAGCGAGTCCGCGTAGGCTTACTTAAAGCAAAGTAAGCTAGGCGCAGTGTATCGTAGAGAGCATCATTAGTAATTACGAATTACGAATTGTCAATTTAAGATGGGCAGAACTAAGATTTGTGCTAGTAAGTTTTAGGTGCAGCAAAGTATTTTACGAGTGATGAGCTAATCGCCGTAATAATATTGAGTTTGTGACGACGCTAACAGAGCTAAAAGCCATTAATGCAGCCGCACCAGATGGGTTAAGCACAAAACCCAGACTAGGGAACAAAACGCCTGCTGCTAAAGGAATGCCAACAGTATTATAGGCAAAAGCCCAGAATAAATTTTGGCGGATTTTGTTGAAGGTGGCGCGACTCAGCCGAATAGATTCGACGACATCGTTTAAGCGATCGCGCATAAGGACAATTTCAGCAGTTTCCATCGCCACATCTGTCCCTGAGTGTAAAGCAATTCCTACATCTGCTTGGGATAAAGCTGGAGCATCATTGATTCCATCTCCTACCATTGCCACAACTGAGTGCTGAGTGGGGAGTGGAGAGTTAGGAGTTAAGAGTGAGGAGTTAGGAGTTTTCTTTGTCCCCTTGTCTCCTTGTCCCCTTGTCGCTTCAAACTGGAGGGACTGGATTGCAGCTGCTTTTTTGGCTGGGGGAACACCTGCTATGACATCAGCGCTGTCTAATCCTAGTTGTTTGGCTATGGCATTAGCTGCTTCTTGGCGATCGCCACTGAGCAACATTACCCGTAAGCCCATCTGACGCAATTTATCTACAGTGGATTGGGCATCTGGTCTGAGGGTATCGGAAACAGCAATTAGCCCAGCTAAAGTTCCCCCAACTGCGATGCAAACGACTGTTTTACCATCTGTTGCTAAATCCTGCGCTACCTGTTGTGCAGTTTCACTAATGGCAATGCCGTGCCAAGTTAACCAGTCCCAGTTACCCAACAGTACAACATTGCCTTCTACCACAGCAGACACTCCTAATCCTGGTTCCGTGTGAAAGTCCACAGCTTCTGGAATAGATAACTCTTGTCTGAGTGCTTCTTGCTGAATCGCTTTTGCTAGGGGGTGGTGAGTACCGCTTTCTACGGCTGCTGCTAGTTGAATTAGGGATTGGGAATTTCCAGTCCGCGATTCCGCAATTAACAGACAATCTGTAACGATGGGATTACCTGTGGTCAAAGTGCCAGTTTTATCAAAAACTACGGTGTCTAACTGGTGTACTTTTTCTAAAACGTCGCCGCCTTTGATTAATAAACCTCGTTCTGCGCCCATAGCAGTCCCGACAAGAATGGCTGTTGGGGTAGCGAGTCCTAAAGCACAAGGACAGGCGACTACCATAACTGCGATCGCTAGTTTTAAGCTGATTAATAGGGGGGAGTGGGGAGCTTGATATGTAGCATGACCCATCATTTTCATGCCACCAGACATGCTGATATCAGCCCAAATGTGAGTACCGAAAAAGTACCAAAAGACAAACGTTAATAAAGATGCTGTCAGCACCCCGTAGGTAAAGTAACCAGCTACTGTATCTGCTAATTTCTGGACTGGGGCTTTTCGAGTTTGGGCAGCTTCTACTAGAGCGACAATTTGAGCTAAAGTTGTATCACTTCCAGTCCGGGTTGTCTGAATAGCGATCGCTCCTGACTGGTTTAAAGTCCCGCCTGTCACCGCATCTCCCGGTTGCTTAATGACTGGCACGGCTTCCCCAGTCAACATGGATTCGTCCACCGTTGTTTGACCAAGCACCACTTCACCATCGACAGGGATTTTATCACCTGGCAGCACTTGTAACCATTCACCAACCCGCACCTGTTCGGCGGGAATCTCTACACTAGAAGATCCCACTCCGCCTTTTTCTGGGTTGGCAATCAATCGCGCTACCTGTGGCTGGAGTGCTAGTAATTTTCTAAATGCGGCAGCCGCGCGACCCCTAGCTTGTTGCTCTAATGTTCTTCCTAAGAGAATAAAACCCAGCATCATTACTGGTTCGTCAAAAAAGCACTCCCAACCCATTTGGGGAAACAGCAATGCTACTAAACTAGCAATGTAGGCTGTCAGGGTTCCCAATCCAATCAAGGTATTCATGTTGGGTGCATTTCGCCGCCAACCCAGCCAGCCATCTACTAAAATCGGGCGGCCGGGAATTAATATCGCCACTGTCGCCAATCCACAGTGAAACCAGATGTTATTTAGTATCGGCAGCACTGAGCTACCAAGATTACCAAAATGTCCACTTCCCGACAATAATAGTAAGATTGCAGCGATCGCTAACTGCCTTAGAGAAGACTGCATTTCTCGGCGTTGTCGCTCTGCTGGGTCTGGTAAGGTAGATATCTCACCTACTAATGTGCCCCTAGCTTTGCGGGATCGAGTTGGAAATCCAACGGCTGTTAATCTTTGTGCTAGTGCATCTGCATCTACCGCACCCGTTTCTGACTCTACAACTGCTACCTCTGTGGCCAGGTTTACACAGGCACTTTTAACTCCTGGATGTTGGGTTAGCTGTCGTTCTACTGCATTCACACACCCAGCACACTTCATACCTCCAACATCGAGAATAATTTTCTCTAGGATTGGCTCAAGTTCTAGGTCTAGCTTAGTTTTTGGGGCAAGTTGCATGGCAAGTATTTAGATTCGCTACAGAAATTCAACGCCTGACTAAAAGCGCCTCTAATTTGAGCGTAGGCTAAATATGGAACTACGACTGTATGTCAACCCTATTAAATTTATTAATTTATCGTACTTCGCTGAGGTTCACTGACGGCTCCAGCGTAAATAAGTCACATAAATGATCGCTCCAGCCTGCATTGGCATCAGGACAACCAAACTTTTCCAAAAATTGTGAATTTCCAAATTAGACATGGCACTGAAATAGCCAAAGCCCAATAACAAGAAGAGTATCCAGATTAGCTGTTTACGTTTGATGGTTAGCATAGTAGTAGGATTCAGAATTTTTTAGCAAAAATCTCTAGCTGTACACAATAGAGAATAGTTTTAACTAATAATTACTCAAAAAATAAGTTTCCCCAAGGGAGAGTTAATAAAATAAAAATACATTTCTCCAGTCTGCGACAGATTATACAAGCGAAGAAGATAGTAAGTGAAAACCGCAAATAGCCCTAGAATCTGTAATTTTCTTTGTTTTACAAGATGACAATAAAACGCTGTAATTTGGCGTTTTGTGAGTAGTTCCAGAGTAATATGAACTGCCACAATCACAAAACTAGCAAATAAGAGTGGGCCGAATAAATTTTCTGCCAGTGCTTGAAATAAATTGCCTTGGGCAATAGCCATAAAAGAGCGAGTCATGCCACAAGTTGGACATGGAATTCCAGTCAAATGTCGGATTGGGCAAACAAAGAATCCGTTTTAGTTAATTTATAGAATAAATAAGCACTAAGCGTTTCTGTAAATGTAAGCATTGGTAAACTTACAACACTTACGTTAACAATAGCCAAAACCTGATTTTTTACATATAGACACATTCGCGGAGCGTCTCGTAGAAAAGCGACTAGTCTACGAGTTCTCCAACAAGTTACCGCAAGGTATTGCCCGAAAAAATGGGATTCAAGCCCCGTCATGAAGGACGGCTTTGGAGTAATGAGTAATGAGTAATAAGTAATAAGTAATGAGTAAATACCCATTTCTGATCCACTCATTACTCATTACTCGACCGTTCATAGCGGTGAGGATGTCACCCTGAGCGCGTATAATTTTGCGTAAGTCTTAAGTTATTTCAAAGATTCATTCAAAATATATAACTTCACAGAGTAACTCAAGTATGAAATCTTAAGTTTTTAGAACCACCCTTGCTTATTCACAAAGTAGGTATTTACAAATTCTTCGGGGGATTTATTCAAATAGATCATGCCTTCAATTAAACCGATAAGTTGCATAATTAACAAGGCAATGCCGTAGGTGAAAGAACCTCCGACTACAGAAATCACCAACATGATAAAGCCTTCTGGAGCGTATCCTAGAATAAATTTATGAACCCCAAATCCTCCAAGGATAATGCCACAGTAACCAGCTAGAAGTTGTTTGGTAGGGTGACTGGGGTTGAAATTTGACATATTAAGTGCTGCTCCTTGATAAGTGAGGTATAAAAATAAAGTATTTATTGTAATCAAACAAAATACCTTTACTTGCTTAATAAATAGATTTTTAATTTTTTCAGTACAAGTAAGACTAAGACGAATGACTAAAATCAGCGTTCTTCTTTTCAGAGGAGACACTAAAATATCTGGCGGCATAGCTTGAAAATCTGGCACTCCTTACTGAATAAATTTTGGTGGATTGGATGGTTGCAAACCTTGGTGCGGCAGTTTTGCAGATTTTTAGGTAAGACATTGATCTTGAGAATCATTAACCTCAATAATCAGCAAAAACTGCTACATTACTTTTTACAAGTCCATCAGTATTATTTCCGGGTTTTTTTACGATCGCACCAATGACATGATCAGTTCTTGGCTAAAATCACCCAGATTCATAATAAATGCTTAACTAGATAGTTTGTTGTCTATGTTAACAGCATTCTTTGATTTGCTTCTGCAATTATCTTAATTAGGTTTTCAGCTAGTATTTATGCTTAACAACCAAATTATAATTAGTAAATTGTCTCTACTTATGCAGATGAAAGCAGATATTTCTTTTTTCAGCAACAGTATGATTTTAGTGCTAATTGCTACCTAAAATAAATAGGCTTAATAATGTACCGCTATTCCAAAGGCTGTGGAGGAGCATCGGAGCAAGGAGGTTGCGCGATCGCGTGTAAACTACTCCTAAAACGATCCCCAATGCGGTCAGTGGTAGGATTTCCGACAAGCTGAGGTGAGCGATCGCAAACAACAAGCTACTGATCAGAATCGATCCCCACACGGGTAAGTAGCGAGTTAGAGAAGGTAACAAAAAGCCGCGAAATAGAATTTCTTCAAAAAATGGAGCTGCGATCGCTGCTGTGGAGAAAAATATGCCAAGTGCTACACCATCTTGGCTTTCCAGCGCTAGTTGCAACAGGGGGTTACTACCACCCTGTCCTTGCCATAGCTGTTGATTAATCAGAGATACCACCACAACTATAGGTAAAGCCGCGCAATAGCCTCCCAGTCCCCACAAAAACCATTTATCTTGAAAACGGAAGCGAAACCAAAATTCTGGTAATGGAAAAAAGCGCTTGAGAGAAAAATACAGCACTAACAGCGCACCCGATGCTACTAGAAAGTAACTAACTAAAACATAAAAAGCCTGAAGTCGCACATCACCCACAGGACGAGGGATCGGGAGCAGCGATAGCAATAAAGGGACAAAAATTTGCCCCATGAAGAAAAAGCCGACGATAAAAACTTGCAAAATCGTTTCACCATCCCAAGGTGTTGACCAAGGGACATCAGCATTTTGAGCGAGTAACGAGGTTTTTCCTTTCAACAAGCGTTGAGCAAATAATAAAATCAGCAGTATTAGACCAATTAAAGCTGCTAAGGTGGGAATAGTGCCAATAACTGCTAATTTCACCACTGCTTGAGCAGCAGATTCTTGTTGTGCGGCTTTAACTGCTGATAAAGCATCTTGTCGTTGCTGGAGTTGGTATAGCTGAACCAAAGCAGTAGAGCGAAACCAACCTTCTAAATTCTTTTGAATCCGTTCTTGAGAATTTTGGAGCAGACGAGGAGGATTGCTCCATAGTCCACTTAATACAGCTGCGGTTTCTCCAAATTCTGGATTGATATCTGAGCGTTGTTGTAATTCGCTCCAAGTTTTGAGAGCTGTATCCGTCTGTCCTTGCTGTGCTTGTAAAATTCCCAGACGCAAGTCTAATTCAGCCTGTAATTTTTGTAATTGTTTGAGGGATTGCTGTAATTGTTGCTGTCCCTGTTTAGAAGTTTTAGTAGTGGGAGGAACATCCGGTAGAGGTTTCGGAGGTATGGGAGTTATTTCAGGTTGAGAGCGTAATTGTGCAAGTTTGTTATTAACTTTGTCTAAATTAGCTGCAACTGATTGACGCGCCTCTTGATACTGCTTTGTGGAGCTTTCCAAAGGTTGCTCACCAAGTATTGCTTCCTGAACCGCTTTGAGATTGCGATCGCTACTATCTTCTGATTGCCAAGCCTGGGCTTGGAGAGCAATATTAGTTTGGTATAGTTCTAGGCGACTTTGAAACTGAGGTTCTTGCCAACTACTGAATAAAGCCGAAACTGCTAACAGAACTGCTATCGGTGTCAGTATAAAAATTAAAACTAATCGCTTGAGTGTCATCTATCCCTCTTTTACTAACCAATGGAGAGCGCGTCCCCCTTGGGAATTATCGCAAGAAAAAGTCAGAGGTGGATAGATATCATCAATATTATAAGTTTGCGATGTCTACGACGGGCGTAGCTGCGTCACCCACCATGTTAAATTACAACCCATTGCACTGCTTACCCTCCGCCGAGGATCTGCCCGATTCGGACTATACACCTGTCGACAATGAACTACAAGATTTAATTCCCAGTTTACTCAAAGCCATTCTCGCTTGGTTATGGACAAACGGGATGGATATTTCACTATCACTCATACTTGCTTTTACCCCTGGCTTTAGGAGTGTTGTATTTTTTACTTACTTTTGATACCAATCATCTACCACTACAAAGATTGTCGTTAATAGTGTTCCAAAGTCTATGCTAGTCATGGGGAAAGTCTGAGTTGAAAAGCTGGTAACTTTTATCTTCTTACTTCTCCCGCCTTTTTTTCTAATTTACATTAGGCGTAATTCCCAGTTACGAATTTTCTGCGACTCGTTTGAGGCGGCGGAGTTGGGCTTGCATATCTTCTTTTGTCCAAGATGCGGCGAAGGTGTTGAAACCCCAACTCACTAAGGGGTTAGGGATATCGAACTCAAAGCGGTTCAATAGAAGCGTTCCCTTTTCTGTGGGTTGACATTCCCAGCGATCGCGCCCTTGGAAAAATCCCTGAAATTCCCAGACTACCAAACCCGGTTGCCGTTCCACAACTATGCTATTCAAAGTGGGTTTCAGTAGAGGAATTTGAATGATAAAACGGCTTTCACTGCCTAAATCAGTACTCCAAGCTCCACCCACCGGTTCGCAACGGAGGGCGGGGTTGAGCCAACGGTGCATGAGAGCTAAATCACTAATACAGCGCTCTACCACCGTAGCTGTCGCATTAATTTGAATCGATTGCTCCAAAACTTGGGACATTCCACATCTTTGATGCTGTTGCTGCAATTAGAGTAACGCAAAATTCGTCATTGTCATTAAATCAAATATTTAGTAACAAAGTCAAAAATGACTTTTAATATTAATGCCATAAATGTAAGTTGTTACTGGTATAAAAGTTATACGTAGAGGCAACTCGTGAATTCCCCCTACGTAAAAATAAGGGTTTCGGCTATTGTTTGCGTAAGTCCTATGGTAAATTGATAGGCAAAACACTTACTCAGTGTTTGCGGCGAATACTTAAGCTTAATTCCCGAAAACCATGAACACAACTTGGCAAGGAATAACCCAGGTGATAGAAGTTGGTTTACCCATAAGGGTGCAGCAATTTTTGGCACAATCGCCCAGCCTGCAACCGATACAACCAGCAGTGAATCAAGGAATTGCTGATGTGCAAGGTATTGTTCAACAGATAATTCTGTTTACGCCCCGTCTCTTGGGGGCAGTAGCAATTTTGTTAATAGGTTGGCTAATTGCGGCGATCGCAGCAGCAGTGACGCAAGGAATCCTCAAGCGCACAAATATAGATAACCGCATTGCCGCAGGGATAACGGGTCGTCAAGATGTTCCTCAAGTGGAGAAACTAATCTCCAGCTTAGTTTTTTGGAGCATTATCCTATTGACGGCGGTAGCTGTTTTACAGACATTGGATCTGGAAGTAGCCTCCCGACCCCTGAATAATTTTCTCGATCAACTTATTGGCTTTTTGCCAAAATTGGTTGGTGCGGGAATTCTTTTGGCAACCGCCTGGTTTTTGGCGACCATTGTCAAGATTATCACTGTGCGATCGTTACAGGCATTTAATCTGGATGAGCGTTTGAATCCAGAACCAGAAGACACCGCACCCAGCCTAAATCAGTTGTCTCTAAGTGAGACGATTGGCAATGCTCTGTATTGGTTTATATTTTTACTGTTTCTTGCTCCAGTTTTAGATACTCTCGGACTAAGACAGGCCCTACAACCAGTACAAGCTCTCATTACCCAAGTTCTGCTAGTTCTGCCAAACATTTTAGCGGCGGCGCTAATTGCTGTAGTTGGTTGGTTTATAGCTAATGTGGTGCGACGGATTGTAACGAACTTATTGGCGACAACTGGGATTGACCATTTAGGTAGTCGCTTAGGATTATCTGCGGCTGCGGGAGTGCAACCTTTATCGAGTATTATCGGCACAATTGTCTATGTTTTGATTTTGATTCCTGTGGCGATCGCAGCGCTTAATGCCTTGCGAATTGATGCGATATCTATCCCGGCGATCGCAATGCTGCAACAGGTTCTTAACGCCCTCCCTGCCATCTTTACAGCCGTAGCAATTTTGATTGTTGCCTATTTCATTGGGCGATTTATCGCGGATTTAGTTACAAGTATCCTCACCAATTTAGGCTTTAACAACATTTTCACTATTTTGGGTCTGACAACACCCAGCAGACGCATCGAAATTTCAACTGAACCAACAACTGCCTATACTCCAAGCCGGACTCCATCGGAAATTGTAGGTATTGTTGCCTTAGTGGGTATCATGCTGTTTGCAACGGTGGCGGCGGTGAATATCTTGAATATTCCAGCCCTGACAGCATTAGTGTCTGGGATTGTGATTGTATTCGGGCGGATTTTGGCGGGATTGGTGATATTTGCCATTGGCTTATTCCTGGCAAATCTAGCTTTTAATATCATTACCAGTTCCGGCGAACGTCAGGCAGAAATTTTGGGACAAGTAGCGCGGATTGCCATTATTGCTTTAGTCTCTGCAATGGCACTGCAACAGATTGGAGTTGCCAGTGATATTGTGAATTTAGCCTTTGGACTTTTACTCGGTGCGATCGCAGTAGCTATTGCCCTAGCTTTTGGTCTGGGAGGGCGCGATATTGCCCGCGAGCAAGTTCAAGAATGGCTAAACTCTTTCAAAGGTAGAAACTAAAAGTTGATGAAGGCGCAATTTCGTTTGTAAATCTCGGAAAGTGTAGCCTTAAGTATCAATAGTGCAGAGAACCTATCAGCAAGTTTACTTACAAGGTTGAAAATTAGAAGCTCAGAAACTCGGAGTTTGGGTGTAGAATTTGACGTTTCGAGTTCTAAAGCTCAAGTTCCGAGTTCTGAAGCTCAATGATAATTATCAGCGATCGCTTTAAGTCAATACACTTGGGTTAAGGCTAAAAAATAAAACTGGTGTAGGTTGGGTTGAGGAACGAAACCCAACATCATCAAGGCTTTGTTGGGTAACACTAAAGTTCAAACTAACCTACGATTCTACGATTCTTCTTAACCCAAGCGTATTGCGCTTTAAGTAACAGGTTCAAGCCCCATCTGCCAGTGGCGAGGCTTTCCCCCTCCTGTCTTTTGGAAGCCCTATCAATCTCAGTAGCCCAATGAGATAGATTTCCAGGCTCCGGCTTTTAGGAATTTTAGCCTAAGCTTAAAAGACTACCATACCAACAGTCGTGAAGTCGTTAGCACTCAAAGTTGATGCCATAATTCCAGTTAACAGAGCAAGACTTTCGGTACTAGACTTAATTAAGGTATCGTTGCCGATCTGAGTAAAAGACAAACCGGAGTAAATCAAACCACCTGATAAGGCAATCAAATCTTCACCAGTCTTGAAATCTTTGATGATATCTCTGCCTTCACCTTTGGCAAGTACAAAGATATCATTACCTGCACCACCTGTGAGATTATCAGCACCTAAACCACCGTAAATCCGATCGTTTCCTTCGCCGCCAACAATTACATCATTACCAGCAAAGCCAAAAATCAGATGGTCTAAGCTAGTTCCCTGTAAAAGTAAAGTATTAGCCAAGGCTGTACCTGTGATAATACTACTGACTTCGTTGCCGCTTTTAATGTTGATAACATCAATATCGGCAGGGTTGAGATTGTTGTATTTGATATCAGTACTAACTGCTTTGCTAGTGACGATTTGGTAAGCAATGTTGTCATCTCCAATCCCATCATCAACACCTGTAACTGTGATTGTTTGGGGTGTATTCCAGTTAGCTGCCGTAAATGTAACAGTAGGAACAGAGACAGTACCTTCACTCATCTTGGAACTACTCAAAGTTAAGGTAACATCAGCAGTCGGTTGGGTAGTGAGTTGGATGTTGAAATCAGCCGTGCCACCAGCTTCATTAGTAATGAGTCCGTTAGCAGGAGAGATCGTGAAACCTGCTTTATCATCGTCAGTAATCGTACCAATAGCTTTGTTATCAGCAATGGTGGCATTGGTGGGATTGGCGAGATCGACAAAAAAGCGCTCACTGGATTCGATGACGAAATCGTTGAGGATTGGTACGGTGATTGTTTGAGTAGTAACTCCAGGGTCAAAAGTCAGGCTGCCTTTGACTGCGGTGTAATCTGCGTCAGCTTGAGCAGTATCATTACTAGTGCTGTAATCGACTGTGATTGTTTTGGCGCTGGCAGTGGAGAGTTTGACGGTAAAAACAAAATTGCCGCCGTCTTCCTTACCGGTTTTATCAGCGATGGAAATAGTCGGTACGTCATCATCAACTATGGTGATTGTACCTGAAGCCAGAGGATCTGTTTTGTTGACGGAACTCAAGGTGAGATTAATGGTTTCATCAACTTCAGGGAGCTTATCACTTGCAACATTAAGTGAAATGGTTTTTGTTGTTTCATCAGCAGCGAATTTTATAGTCCCAGATGATTTACCTGCGACACCTGCAACTTTAACGGTATTGTAGTCTTTGGCAAAAGTTGTTGTGCCATCTAAGACATAATTTACAGTAGTGGCAACGGCAGTATTACCACTGCGAGTCACGGTGAAACTGACAGCTTGCCTACCACTATTACCTTCAGTCACAGTTGGGGTAGAAGTTGAAATGGCATAATCGACATCAGATGGAGGAGCAAAGTTACTACTGCCAATGTGATTCAATGGTTGTTCGGCAAAGTTTCCAGGTGATGTTTTAGTAGCAATACCTAATCTAAAATTCGGTGCGGTTCCAGTGATTGAACTCGCTACCCAATCCGACGCTGTTGAACCTGTAGTATCACCTGAACGCCCTACATATCCAGCGACAAATGAGGTGTTAACAACTGTGGCATTAGCTGGAACTGAACCGCCAGTGGAACCTCTTTTAAATACAATCGAACTGTATGCACTGTCTGTTTTTCCGCCATCTAAAACGGAAACTGAATCCAGCACATTCCAATCTGAGTACACACCATCAGCAATACCATCATTATCTGAGTCAATATCATTGCTTAAGGTGGGTGCAGTGGCACTTTCAATCAACAAGAAGCTAACAGAACCACTTTCTATATCAGTAGTTGAACCAGTGTGACCGATTGAACTTGAAGTTCCATTCCCCCATCCGGCTCCAGTTCCAGCGTTAGTTAGGACATTTGCGCCAGGGTTAGCTACATAAGTACTGCCCTTTTGCAGCAGAACTAGCAAGCCATTGCTACCAAACTGCTTACCAGATAAATCAAAAATATTTTGAATATTACCAGGGTTGGGAGAGCCAGAATCGCCTTCAATGCCAACTAAATAAGTTCCAGCTGCGAGAGTCGCACCAGGAGTACCACGCAGTTCGATGTATTCTTTAGTAGTATCTGTACTTGTAACATCAAAGAGAATTTCGTTGATGAGTGTGGGTACAGAAGTGGGTACATCATCTTTATCATCGTTAATGATGTTTACACTAGCTACACTACCTGAACTGCTATTAAGTATAGAACTTTTTAGTACCTGTTCAGGTACGGGATTACTGCTACTCAGGGTAATAGTAATGTCTTCGTCATCTTCAACTATTGTGTCACCCAAAACATCAACTCTAATTGTCTTTGTTTCTTCCCCAGCAGCAAAGTTTAAAGTTCCAAATAATGAAGGAGTTTGTCCATGAATATTATAGTCACTGCCCAAACTTGCTGTACCGCTCAAGGCATAATCGACTGTACTCGCTACGTCAATACCGCCACTGCGGGTGACGGTAAAGGTAACAGGTTGACTGCCGCTATTACCTTCATCCAAACTTGAAACATCACTGGAAATTGCGTATTGAATCGGATCTGGTTGGGTTCGAAAGCCTGATTCAAATGCCCCAATGTCAAGTCTACTGCCTTGAATCCGGTTAAAACCTGTGCCGCGTTGGTCTGTGGTTAAACTGCCTTGAATTCGGTTAAAATCCGTGCCGCGTTGGTCTGTGGTTAAATTATCGTAATTTGGATCGCCAGCATTTACGGCAAGACTGTCAGATTTGAGAGCATGAGTTTGGGTAGAACCACCGTTATATGCTAGGGGTTCGAGTCCGGGGTCGGAGTTGACAATATCTGTGCCTGTACCCAGAGTACCAGACTGTATATCATTAGCTGTGCCAATTAGGTTGTAAGCATCGCCGTTGATGTTGCCACCGTAGATATCAGAGGCTTGATTGCCAGCAATGATGCTATTGCTGACTGTGGCATCACCGTCATTATAAATGCCGCCGCCATACTGCCCCGTGTTACCGGAAATGGTGCTATTGCTGACTGTGGCAACACCATAATTATAAATGCCGCCACCGCCATAATACTGCGTCGTCGTCGTGTTACCGGAAATGGTGCTATTGCTGACTG
Organism: Nostoc sp. UHCC 0252; assembly: GCF_034931145.1. NCBI lineage: Bacteria > Bacillati > Cyanobacteriota > Cyanophyceae > Nostocales > Nostocaceae > Nostoc > Nostoc sp. UHCC 0252. The sequence continues at coordinate 52,226 of NZ_JAYGHE010000052.1, forward strand.
TGGCATGACCATCATTATAAATGCCGCCGCCGCCATACTGCCCCGTGTTACCGGAAATGGTGCTATTGCTGACTGTGGCAACACCATAATTATAAATGCCGCCACCATACTGAGCCGTGTTACCGGAAATGGTGCTATTGCTGACTGTGCCATCACCATCACTATTAATGCCGCCACCGCCATACTGAGCCGTGTTACCGGAAATGGTGCTGTTGCTGATGTTGACACCGCCGTCATTATAATAAATGCCACCGCCATGCTGAGCCGTGTTACCGGAAATGGTGCTGTTGCTAATGTTGACACCGCCGTAGCTTAAGATGCCGCCGCCCAATACAGCCGAGTTGCCGGAAATGGTGCTATTGCTAACAGTAAGTAAGCTGGCGTCGCTTAAGATGCCGCCACCACCGAGATACTGGTCATTGTTATTATAAGTGGCATTTCCATTGGCTATAGTCAACCCGTCTATTGTCAGGGGTGCAACAGTATAAAATACACGGAAAACATTTTCACCACTGATGGTAAGTTTATCAGATCCAGTTCCTTGAACAATGACTTCATCAGTAACAAACAATTCCCCAGAAGTGAGGGTAATGGTATCAGGGGTTGTATCAGCGAAAACTCCACTTTCAGCCTCAAAGGAGATTGTATCAGCTCCTTCATTGCTATTGGCATCGAGAATGGCTTGTCTCAATGAGCCATCACCACTGTCATCTACATTAGTGACTACAAAGTTTGTCATTTGCAATTCCTTAGCAAAATTAGTTTGGGTTTGAGAAGTTTTTTTCTAGCAGTTGACATCATGCTTATTGTTGTTCAATAAAACTTGGCAACTCGCAACTCTTGACTCTAAAATCATGAATTTATGAACGCAGCATTAAACAGAAAACGAATGCTTAAACATCCATTTCCGCACCTAAATTTAATCGGTAATCAGAACCTATCTTTGTTTAGGTAAAAGAAAAAAGCTTAGTACAACATGACGTAAATACAGTAGCTATTCAAAATTGACTTTTACCTTGTTTTACTACGATCAGAACCAGTACTGAATTTATGTTAAAAATACAATATTAGTTTCAGTGTTATTACCAGAAAAGTTCAGATTTGACACTTAGATTAGTACTTAGGTCTTGTACAAATAAATTATCTTGCATAAAAGCTTAAATAGGTCGCTTTACCTTTTTTTAACCATGTTTTCTCAGGATTTTTATTGCTTTAAAAAAATCTGGATTGACTAAAATATTTATTAGCTATAAAGGGTTAAACTGTAGCCTTATTTACCAAGAATTATATAATAAATGAATGAATCAACATTCGCTTATATCCCTAACTTTAATTGGTGATAAAATGGATGTCAGGATGTCATCATTTCTAATTGTGGCAATCCCTCGACTGTCAGCGATCGCAGCATTTGCCGCACTATACAGATCGGCAAAAATGTCTTATTGACGTAAGAGATATCTCAACTTAAAAAAGCGCCACATCTATGCATTACTTTCTGAGTTTTACTTTGTAGAGTAATTCATCTTTAATGCGGTTGAGAATTGAAGTCTCATCCAGGTTTGTCAAAATGCGATTAATTACTGCTTTCGGCCCATCAGGCCCCCAAGTCGCGCCATTGGCTAAATAAACTTTGGTAACTTGCCCAATCCCGTAAGAAGAAACACCGGCTACTCCCCCTTGCGTGATTGCCACGGATATATAAGGGCCAAGAGCAACACCTGCGGTAGCTGTTGCAGAGATACCAAGTAAAGTTTTCAATCCACTCAAACCCAAGTTTGCTAACAATTCACTAGCACCAATTCCGCCCATACTCAGGGCGATTTTTTGTAGCAGTTGTACGGCTCCGGCTTCGGTCATAGAGAAGCCATAGAGCTTAGATAAACCCAAAATTAGAGCAATATCAATGACCACACTACTGAGAATATCTACCACAGTTACGGGATTAAGTGCGATCGCTAATGCTTTAGTCATCACAGCCTTCCAAATCAACTGGTTAGCATTTTGCTCCCGAATCATCAGTTTTCGCTCGATTAACTGCTCATTTACAACGTCTGCATAAAGCATGGTATTAAGAGCAACCAAGGCTTTACCCTCACGGTGCAAAATCTCCAAGATTTTCAGCTTCAGTTCATCAACTTGGGCATTTCCTGTACGCAACTGTATGCCCCTAGTCCCATCAGGGCGACGAATCGCCGTCTTCACCAATGGCGATGCCGCAGCCATAACAATCTCTAAAGGCGTGAGTAATTCCCGCACCCTTTCATCCCGGATTTTGTGATAAATGGCCATCCGGTCTGCTTCTGGATACTGGTCTACTTTGTTAAACACCAGAATGATCGGTTTACCTGCTTCCCGCAACTGAGAAAGGGCGGCATATTCTAGCTTCGTCATATCGCCAGAGATTACAAACAGAATCAAATCTGCTTGTTTGGCAATCTGTTCAGCTAATGCTGCACGAGTCGCACCATCTACTTCATCTAACCCAGGAGTATCAATCAATTCCACCTGTGATTGACCTACGCCAGGGAGAGTAACCCGCAAAGCCCGTTCAGTTTCTCCAATCGCTTCCTCACTAATACTCCAATTAACTGTTTGTGCAGTCCGGGTGACACCGTGCAGCGGCCCTGTTTCAAATACTGTTTGTCCCACTAAAGAATTGAGTAGCGAAGACTTACCACGCCCTACCATACCAAAAGCTGCAATCTGCACCACCATGCGGTCTAGCTTCCCCAACATGGTTTCCAAATCAGCAATTTCCGTTTCCAATCCGGTTTTTTCTTGGGGGGTGAGGTCGAGATTGGCTACTAAGTTTCGCAGCGCGGTTTGTGCTTGTTTATAGTTCAGTTCGGTCTGAATGTCTTCAAAACTGAAAATAGCACTATCCAGTTCTTCCTCCCAACTGAGAGAATTTGCGTCAGTGTTAGCAGAATCGCTTTGTTCGGGTTCAGGCACAGGTAATATCGAAGTCATATCAATTTGAGATTTGGGATTTATTTGATTAGCCCCGTCTCTTATCCTAATTATTTTTAACAGGGGTTTGTGGAGATGAGGGAGCAGAGGAGCAGAAGAAGAATTCCTAACTCTTGACTTAATGACCAATGACCAATGACTAATGACTAATGACTAACAAAACGTCATAAACTGAAAAATGCATCTAAATAGCACGTTAGAATCTTGACTAAATTACCTGTGCGGAAAATCGTTATTGCCGGCAACTGGAAAATGTTCAAAACCCAGGCAGAGACCCAGGAGTTTTTACAAGGATTTCTGCCCCACTTAGAGGAAACCCCCCAGGGGCGAGAAGTGATATTGTGTCCTCCTTTCACTGATTTAAGTGTTTTGTCCAAGACCTTGCACGGTAGCCTCATCCAACTAGGGGCACAAAATATCCATTGGGAAGAATATGGAGCCTATACGGGTGAGATTTCTGGCCCAATGCTGACAGAAAGTGGTGTGCGCTTTGTAATTGTCGGTCATAGCGAACGACGACAATACTTTGGTGAAACTGACGCAACTGTTAATCTGCGCCTCCGAACTGCTCAAAGGTTTGGCTTGACTCCTATTCTCTGTGTTGGTGAAACTAAACAACAACGAGATGCAGGAGAAACTGAATCACTGATTTCTCTCCAACTCGACAAAGGTTTGGTAGATATAGATCAGAATAATTTGGTGATTGCCTACGAGCCAATTTGGGCAATTGGCACTGGTGAAACTTGTGAAGCAGTGGAAGCTAATCGAATCATTGGCTTAATTCGGAGCCAGTTGAGTAATCCAAATGTATCAATTCAATATGGTGGCTCAGTAAAGCCAAATAATATTGATGAAATCATGGCTCAACCAGAAATCGATGGCGTTTTAGTCGGAGGAGCAAGTTTAGAACCTGAAAGTTTCGCTCGGATTGTGAATTTTCACTTAGTGTAATGTGCCTTCTCTTCGTTCCCATGCTCTGCATGGGAATGCCTAATGTAGATATGAAGAATTCAGAACTCAGGAATCAGAATGGGCTAAACGCCCCGCTATCGCTAACAGAATTGAATTTTGTACGACTGGGTAATGAATATTGCTTGAAAACATTGCTCTTTGTGGGCGAAAGAAAATTGAAATATTTTTCAAGAGTTGATCTCCATCCCTTCACGGGTGGAGTATTCTGAATTCTGACTCCTGAATTCTGACTCCTGTTTTATGCCAAGCAACTTAATAATTCGAGAACGCTGTTTCGATTGGGGACAGCGAACTTATTTGATGGGGATTTTGAATGTAACGCCTGATAGCTTTAGTGATGGGGGTGAGTTTAACACTACCTCTGCGGCTTTAGTGCAGGCGCAAGCACTGGTAGCGGCTGGTGCTGACATAATCGATGTGGGCGGTCAATCAACTCGGCCAGGGGCAAAGCAAATCACTCTGGCGGAGGAACTTGACCGGGTGTTATCGGTGTTACAAGTGCTAAGACCAGAGATTTCAATCCCGATTTCTGTAGATACAACCCGTGCGGTTGTAGCCAAGGCATCTGTAGAAGCTGGAGCGGATATTATTAATGATATTTCTGGCGGCACTTTTGACTTAGAAATGTTGCCGACAGTTGCAGAGTTAAGTGTGCCGATTATTCTAATGCACATCCGGGGGACACCACAGACGATGCAACAACAAACTGATTATCAAGATTTGCTCGGTGAGATTTATAGTTTTTTGGCTCGGCAAATTGAGGCAGCCACTACTGCGGGTATTGATATGGAAAAAATTATTATTGATCCTGGTATTGGTTTTGCTAAGAACTATGAGCAAAATTTAGAAATTTTTCGCGGTTTGCGATCGCTCTCACCACTCAACTGTCCTATCTTAATAGGAGCATCTCGTAAAAGTTTCATTGGTCGCATTTTAAATCAACCAGATCCCAAAGCACGAGTTTGGGGAACGGCAGCAGCTTGTTGTGCTGCTATTTTTAATGGCGCTGATATCCTCCGAGTTCACGATGTTCAAGAAATGCACGATGTTTCACTAGTAGCTGATGCCCTATTGAGACAACCTATACAGCATGATTGTTAGGTATTACCGTTCTTCGTTTTTTTTGCCGTTACCTTCTTGAGTTACTGACTCGGCTATCAACTCCTGAAACATTTCACTTGAGTTAGCTGGGTCTACAAAGACAATTTTGGCATTACTGCTCTCACCAAGTTTTTGGCTAGCATCTACATAATCTTGAGCTACAAGATACCGCAGAATGTCCCTACTATCTGGATTGGCGCGGAGAGCTTGAGAAATGATTTGCACTGAAGCCATAGTTCCTTCTGCTTTTTTTATCGCAGCTTCTTTTTCCCCTTCGGCTTCAGTAATCAGCGCCCGTTTTTTGATTACGGCGGCTTGCTCCTCTTCCCTAGACCTTCGTACACTCTCAGGTAAGGTAATTCTCTGAATATCTAACCGGAGTATATCAACTCCCCAATCTGCTGTTATGTTATTCAACTGGTCTAAAATAGCTGAGTCCATTTCGGCTCTAGAGACGTTAGTCTGCTCTAGGGTGTTTTGAGCAATGATTTCTCGGAGTGTAGTTGTGGTTATCTGTGTTAATGCTCCTTGGAGATCCTCAATAGCGTAAAAGCTTTTCTCAATATCTCGAATCCGCCAGTAGACAATAGCATCTACTTCTACGTAAATATTATCTTGGGTGATCACATTCTGAGGTTTGATGTCTAAAAATTGCTCTCGTGTAGTATCTTCCATCACAATCTGATCTACCAAGGGAACAATAAAGTTCAACCCCGGTTTAAGTTTCCGATGATACCGCCCCAACCGTTCCACGAGGGCTTCATTTCCCTGATTAATCAGTTTTGCAGAACCTAATGCATAACCTATAAGGGCTAAAACTATAGCAATAATTGGCTCCATGTATGCTCCTATTCAGCTTTCGGGAGAATTTAGTGTCAAAGATATGCTACTAGCTTGTCATATCTTTGAGTTTAATGTTTTTAGTCTGTAATTTTATGAACACCAGCAGCGATGTCGAGTCGCTGCGCGTCTTGTACATAATTTTGTAAGTAAAACTATTTTGCAGAATGCGATCGCTATTAAAGCACCTCGATCGCACCCTGGCAAGGACTACTTCATGTAATCAACATTACTTGTACTGATATGTTCAGATATGTTGAACTGATATTCTGTATATTTACTTAAGTGATGGTAAAAAATTTAGTGGGCTTTTAAGACTCCGTGATCAATCGGGTTCAATTGGCATAGTACTAGTTTTCTTGGGTGACGGAGTAATTTTTAGATCAACTATAACAATCCTAAATGAGTTGTGAAAATCGAGAGACTCAGATCCCCGACTTCTTTGAGAAGTCGGGGATCTTAATTGTTCACGACTGATTTAGGACTGCAATAGCTTATGGAATTTATTTGTTGCTTTTACAGCTTTAGCAGCCGGATAT
>NZ_JAYGHE010000053.1:0-20824 GCF_034931145.1 Nostoc sp. UHCC 0252
GCGCTTTTTTATTTGAATCTATATTACTCCCTAAATTTGTGTTCCAAGCGTTGGAACCTAGCAGACGGGGTATGTAGAGTATGCTTGACTTCTGATAAATTAAATGGTCAATCCAAAATTCTGTAAGAATGTCATCATAGTTAAGGTAAAAACATTCTGGAGACAAGACAACGGTTTACGCACGCCCTTTAGCACGGTTAATTGAGCAATTGCAACGCCTGCCGGGAGTTGGCCCCAAATCTGCCCAACGACTGGCTTTGCATATTTTGAAGCGTCCAGAAGCAGAAGTAGAAGCTTTGGCGCAAGCTTTAATTGAAGCAAAAAAACAGATAGGCTTGTGTTCTGTTTGCTTTCACTTATCTGCTGAACCTGTTTGTGAAATTTGCCGCAATGCCAACCGTGACAACAATACTATCTGTGTCGTAGCAGATCCCCGCGATGTGATTGCGCTGGAAAAAACCCGTGAGTACAAAGGCAAGTATCACGTTTTAGGTGGGGTTATTTCTCCAATTGATGGAATTGGCCCAGAACAGTTGAATATACTGGCTTTGCAGCGCCGGGTAAATCAGCAAAAACCTCAAGAAGTAATTTTAGCAATTAGTCCAAGTGTAGAAGGGGAGACAACAACATTATATATAGGTCAGCTATTGAAACCATTTACCAAGGTGACACGGATTGCCTTTGGTTTACCTGTAGGTGGTGATTTGGAGTACGCCGACGAAGTTACCCTGGCACGAGCATTGGAAGGACGTAGGGAGTTAGATTAGGCTTAATTAAATAATTCGTAATTCGTAATTAATGAGTTCATAGTAAGCACTGAAGTGCTTAAAAATCCAGGACTAAAGTCCTTACTACAAACTTTTTCACCTCTCAAAACTAATGCTTGCTTTTAACAAGGGGTAAGTTTTGTCGCGGGGTCTAAATCCCCGTTGCAAAACTTAATTACGTTAGCGATAGCGCAGCGTCATTACGAATTACAAATTACGAATTATTTTAATTCGGTTTACCCATAATCGTGAATGCTGCCCAGTAGTAAGGATGATTATAAAGATTTTTATCGGATGCCATTTTACTATTTCTATATAGTTGTGTCGCTAAATAAGTTTGAATTCGTAATTCTTCAGGATGTAGATTATTCAAAATATCTTCATACCATTTTGTCAGTTCTCCAGCAGTTAGTTCTTTCAGCCATCGTGTTGCTTCCGCTAAGGCAGTAATTGCTGATTTATTAGGTTGTAATCTCCGGTAAAACTCTATCATTACTAAGGCACTAGCTGAAGATTCCACACTCCAAAGAGTACTAACTACATGAGGAACACCCTGGCTCACTAAACCACTGGCTAAACTCACACATTCGCTGTTGATAATGTGGTTGCTAGTACTGAAATTTTCACAAGCAGAGAGACTAATAAGATTATAATTTGATAAGTTTTGTTGACAGATTTCATCTAGAGTAAGCTTATCTTCGCCTGATAATACTAATTCTGATTTTTTTGGTTCAGCCAAATTATTAATGACATGGCCTGTAAAATGAAAGATATTATAATTATCAAACAAGGCATTCCAGACAATATTTTTTGTAGCTTCTAATCCCTGAATTCTCTGGATATTATTGAACATCTGGCTAACAACTTCAGACTCAAGTTTGGCAAATTTTAGCGTAGGATAACCTGCACTTTCGGGATGTTCAACACTGAGCAATAACTGATTTTGCCACTGCCAAATATCCTCAGTTCTGATTGATAAACCTATTTGGGCACTAGGCAGATAGGTAACGGTGAAATTTGACTCCACGTTCGGCAACTCTTCCTGGGATGGGGAAGAGAGATGGAAAAGGGTATGAATGGGCAATCTGTACAAGTCGCGGTGAGGAATTAAAACCAGTTGGGTGATGCCTTCGAGTTCCTGGGCAATTGTGGAAATATTCAGGATTTCATACAGTTGCACCAGTTTCTGTTCCATATCGACTCGCCAAGAATGCTGGCTTTTACTTTCTTTGTCTTTGGCTGTGGTGCGATATTCTTGGTATTGTTGATGCCAATCTTCTAGCCAAGTTTCAAATTCAATTAGGCGTTGCACTGATTCGGGTAATGGCAATTCATTAAGACGGATAGCGTCTTCTCCTAAAGGTATTGCCCCAATATCTTGCATGGGTGTAAATAGGAGGATTGGCGATGGTGCTTGGTCTTTGAGAATGAAAGTATGTAGGGCTACTGGACTAATATGCCAGTAAATAATTGCTGTTGTCGGATTGAATAGTTCTTGAATTGCACCATAATAGGGCGAGTAGATGTTATCATTCCAGCCAGAAAGTAGCCAATTTAAACAAGCATTTTTGCCTTGTTCGGCAATTTCCCAAGCTTCAACTAAATCACCAGACTCTACTGCTAAATCAACTGCCAATTGATCAAAGCCTGCAAATTTCAAAGCTAGCTGTTTTTTACTTTCGTCTGAGCGAGTTTCTTCACTCAACAATTGTCGCAATAAATCTGTACCGCGTTGCAGCAATTCTTGAACTTGTGTTGTTTGTCCCAAACCCATCAGTACTTTGCTGAGAGATTGCAAGACTTCTAGATGGAACAGAGGAAAATATTCTAGTGTCAGGGTTAACAGCGCCTGATGGTACTCAGATGCAGCTTTGCGCCAATAATCGCGGGGATTGGTATGTTTTTTGCCTTGGTCGTAATAAGTATTTGCGATCGCCAGATGCAATCTACCCCAGCCTTCTGGATGGGTATCTGTCCGCAGATGCTTTAACCCTTCTTCGTAGCTGGCTAATTTTCCTTCGTAGCCACCCTGTTGTAAAACGGGATTTATTGCTGTGATACTACTCGACAAATTTAGCAATACATCAGAGTCTACCAAATTACCGATCGCAGTTCCCCGACCAATCCAAGCTTCCCAATAATCTTGCTTAATTTCCAAAGCGTGATCATAACAAGTGATCGCTTCGGCAAATTGTTCTAAATAAAACAGCGCTACAGCCTGATTATACCAAGCTAGGTGGAAGTCGGGTTTGATGGCGATCGCTTGACGATAGGATGCGATCGCTTCTTGGCGACGGCCTAAGTTATCTAAGGCTATACCTCGGTTGTACCAAGCTAAGTAGAAGTCGGCTTGAATTGAAAGGGCTTTGTCCCAGGATGCGATCGCTTCTGACCACCTTCCTAAATTAAACAGCACCACACCTCGGTCTATCCAAACTTCGTGGTATTCTGAGTCAATTTCTAGCGCTTTATCGTAGGATATAATCGCCTCTGCAAATTGTTCGCCTACAGCTAGGGCTATGCCTCGGTGATACCAGTTTTCCTGGTCTTCTGGTTCCAAATATAGGGCTTGGTCATAACTGGCGATCGCTTCGGGTAGCCAACCTAATTTCAGCAGTGCCAAACCCTTGCTAGACCACGCTTCTTGGTAGTCTGGTTTGACTTCTATGGCTTTATCAAAAGAAGCGATCGCTTCTTCAAAATATCCTAATTCTCCGAGAGTTCCGCCCCGGTTATACCAAGCTTTGTAGAAGTCGGGTTTCAGTTCTATGGCGGTTTCATAAGATGCGATCGCTTCATCAAAACGTTCCAAATGGAACAGCGTCAAACCTCGATTAAACCAATATTCTGAGAATTGCGGTTGCAGTTCAATCGCTTGGTCATAAGATGCGATCGCGCCTAATAAATCTCCTGTTTTTGCTTGCTGAAGCCCTTGGTAAAACCACCCTTGAGCGTTGGTAATCGGATTATCGCTATGTCGCTCAATACCAGGGGAATTACTGCTTTGAACTGCCAAGTTAGAAGCAAGTTGCTGGACTAAATTGGTACTCTGATCCAATTTCACCCACAACTCATCTAATGTATTAGCTACATTTGGCTCTAAATTTGTCAAAGCACTATCCCAGCTTTCCACTGAGGGAGAAGTTGTTAATTCACTTCTTTGCCTAGTAGAAAGGAGATTTGCTCCTGTTGTACTTTGAACAACTTCATCATCGAACCTCAGTTGGGCTAACGAGGTGATTGAATCTTCCTTTGCGGGGAGAGGGAGATTTTCGAGTACTGTGTGGACATCTTCTCTTTCATACTCCAATACCAGTTCCTCTGAATTCTCGGTGAATCTTTCCTCAAAAGAAATATTTTCAGGTGCTGATGTGATTGGTTCAACATCTGGCACATCATATTCCCATAACTGCTCGCCTAAATTGCGGATCAGTTCTTGTCCAGGCGAAATCGGGATAATTTCTTCATCGGTTGTGCTTTCCGTAACATCTGGCTCATCATACTCCCATAACTGCTCGCCTAAATTGCGGATCAGTTCTTGCCCAGGTGTGCTTTCCGTAACATCTGGCTCATCATAATCCCATAACTGCTCGCCTAAATTGCGGATCAGTTCTTCTCCGGGAGTGATTTCTACCCCATATTGTTCAGGAGTGATTTCTGAGCTATCTTCTGGATAATTTTCCTCATACTCTATCTCTGTTGGTGAGTTTTGCATCATTCGGATGCCAATGTCATAAGCAACATCTCCAATTCTGCCCACACCAAGTTCCCCCAATTGCACCATCTGTGATGCTAAAAGAGGATTCGGTGTAGGTGAAGCGAGCAAGCTTTCGCCAAACATCACCAACCAATCTATCCAGCGTTCAGCCGAAATTCGATTTTCGACCCGTTGCAGATACCTCAATGCCCATTGTCGTCCTCGTGCTTGATGCACCCCTTCTAACAATTGGATAAACAATTGTTCCAAATCAGCATTGGTTAGTTCTGGTAGTGCCTCCACCAGATTGCGCCCTCTCGCACCTTTGAGAGAACTACCTTGCTTACTTTCAATGAGGCGCTTTAAAAACCTTTTAAGCGACTGCGATATCCGCCTGAGCATCTGCCACACTATTGGATTTTGTTTTTCTAGATTGTAGCCATCGTTGTGTTAAAAAAATCATCAATTACGTAAAAATCCATTAGATTAGGACAGCGCTTCCGTCGCAGGTTAGCAAAAAATATACCCAAATTCAAGAGTAAAGTATTACAACGTTACAATTCTCTGATTCGACTAATTTTCTGTCTGCTCTGTAGTCGATTCACCACCAGGATATAATTGATTGATTAATGCCTGGACAAGCACTTGCGGATCGTCTGTTTCAACGGCAAGCTGTTGAGCAATTTGCTGGCGTAAGTTTTCATCCTCTTGCAACATCACAAACAACTCTTCTAGGGTGACAGTTTGGTATTCTCCCTCTGGGGGCTGCTCTAGTGCATCTACTGACTCTGATATTGAGGCGGTTGGCTCAGAGGCTAAAATCGTGCTAGAACCATCTGGCCCTTCATATTCCCAAATTGGCTCGCCTTGATTGCGTGTCAACAACTGCATCCCGATACTATAGGCAACATCTCCGATTTCTCCGATGTTCAACTCACCTAGTTGTACTAACCGCGCAGCTATTTCATTATTGGGTGTGGGTGATGCTAGCAATTTTTCGCCAAAGCGCCCTAACCACTCAACCCAGCGTTCAGTTGGGATACGATGTTCAATATTATGCAACCACTTTTTGGCCCACTCTTCCCCTCGTGCTTGATGTACTCCTTGCAATAGCTCGGTGAAGAGAAATTCCAGATCCGTATCGCTTAGAGGTGGTGCTGGTTCTTTTTGAATATTCCCTTTAGATTTTGAGACATTCTGTTGTCCACCGAACAAGCTCTGAAAAAGCTTTTTGAGCCATTGAAATAGCCGCTTGAGCATCTGCTGCACCATCGAGTTTTGCTTATCTATAAAATTGTAGCGATCGCACTGGACTATGGCGTTAGTTCTTTGTCATTTGTCATTTGTCATTGGTCATTGGTCATTAGTTCTTTTTTCCCTGTTTCCTACTCTTGATAAGAACAAATGTACTAAATGCTATGCTATAATTCCGGTACATTGATGTTGAAATCATAAGAAAAAATATGATCTAGTTGCTTACTTTCCTGAGTGCCAAAATTGACGGCATTAGTTGAGTGTAAGCGCTATGGCAACATCAATAAATAAAGCAGGTACGAGAGTTTAAAATAATTGAATCCCAAACTCGACTCGGTGCTACTAATCAACATTGAAAGGCATTGAAGTCTATTTTTCCATGTCTTACGAACCCCTGCACCACAAATATCGCCCCAAAAGTTTTGCTGAACTGGTGGGACAAGAGGCGATCGCTACTACCCTCACGAATGCGATCGCCACATCCAAAATTGCCCCCGCCTATTTATTTACAGGGCCAAGAGGTACGGGGAAAACTTCTAGTGCCCGGATTTTGGCTAAATCCCTCAATTGTCTCAAAAGCGATCGCCCCACTGCTGAACCCTGTGGCGTGTGTGATGTTTGTCAGGGAATCACCAAGGGTTACGCTTTAGATGTAATTGAAATCGATGCTGCTAGTAACACTGGTGTCGATAATATCCGCGAGTTGATTGAAAAAGCCCAGTTTGCTCCTGTACAGTGTCGTTACAAGGTTTATGTAATCGATGAGTGCTTAACTGGAGATTCTCTAGTTTTGACTGATGAGGGACTTCAAAGAATTGATGATCCCAAAATTAAAGACAAGAAGGTTCTGAGTTACAACGACTTATTAGGTAAGTGGGAATTCAAAAAAATTGTCAGGTGGTTAGATCAAGGAGAACGGCAAACCCTGGTTATCAAGACAACTAACCGAGAAATTAGATGTACGGATAATCATTTAATTAGGACAAACCAGGGATGGCTACCAGCAAAAAACGTAAAAGAAGGAGTGAAGATACTATCCCCTGTGAATAGGGATCTGGAAAACCTCTCTCCAAACCTCTCCCCTAAAAGGGGAGAGGCTTTGAATTCTCCCGATTCTCTAGTACACAAAAGGGCTGGAGGATTAGGTTTCGCCTTAGCTTTTCTACATGAGGTGAATGTGGATGTGACATCCTCATGGATTACAAGTTTGGAGACAGTCGAATCTGTTCACCTCGCTGGGGTTGAGCGAGTTTATGACATTGAAGTAGCAGATAATCATAATTTTGTGGCAAATGGACTTTTAGTGCATAATTGCCACATGCTCAGTACCCAGGCATTCAACGCGCTACTTAAGACCCTAGAAGAACCACCAAGGCATGTAGTTTTTGTATTAGCGACAACAGACCCGCAACGGGTGTTACCAACGATTATTTCGCGCTGTCAAAGGTTTGATTTTAGACGCATTCAATTAGAGGCGATGGTTAAGCATTTAAGTGCGATCGCATCTTATGAAAGCATTCATATTTCACCCGAAGCTGTAACCCTCATAGCCCAGCTTTCTCAGGGAGGATTACGGGATGCCGAAAGCTTACTCGATCAATTGGGTTTGTTAGCGGGTGAAGTGACACCGGATCGAGTTTGGGATTTGGTGGGGACAGTAAGCGAACAGGACTTGCTGGGGCTTTTAAATGCGATCGCTCAAGATAAACCGGAAGCAGTTCTAGACTGTACCCACTACATTTTAGATCGTGGTCGAGAACCCCTAACTCTGCTGCAAAATCTCGCCGCCTTCTACCGCGATTTACTCATTGCTAAAACAGCACCCAATCGCCACGATTTGGTTGCTTGTACTCAGCAAACCTGGAGGGCGCTGGTTGAGTTTGCCCAATACTTCGATATGAGCGTGATTTTAGCAGGACAGGAACACCTGCGAAAAGCTGAAGTGCAAATTAGAAACAGCACCCAGCCGCGTTTGTGGTTAGAAGTAACATTACTAGGATTGTTACCCAGTGCGACAGCGAATATTCAGCCACAAGCCCCAAATATCGCGCCGCGATTTAACCCACCTGCTGTATCTCCAAGCTATCCTCCAGCAGTTGCCCAAAATCACCCAGTCTCTTCTTTACCTGTAGCTGAACCGAAAACAAATCATAATTCTTTAAACCATCATCAAGCAGCTGCCCAAAATCACCCAGTCTCTTCTTTACCTGTAGCTGAACCGCCAACAAATCATAATTCTCTAAACCATCATCAAGCGGCTGCCCAAAATCAGCCCGTCACTTCATCTCCCCCAGTTGAACAGCAAACAAATCACAATTCTGCTGCTAACTCAGTTTCACCACCAACTCCAGAACCTGTTGCTGTTCCTGTGCCATCGGTGAATATTGAACCAGTAACTTCAGAAGTTGTTGGCGAAGCAGAATATGACTTAACTCAGATTTGGCAACAAGTACTTGCCAACCTTCAGCCAAAATCAAGCCAAGAAATGCTGCGTCAAATGAGCCAACTCATCGAGTTCGACGGTGTTGTGGCTCGAATTGCTATTAAACAGGCATGGTATGACAAGGGAAACAAGGGAAAATCTTATCTACCGATGATTACGGCAGCTTTCCAGCAGACTTTCCAGCGTGAAATCCAGATCAATATAGAAAAAGGAACTTCTTCAAACTCTATCTCAGCCAAAAAAAATCCTCTCCCAAAAGACTCTACTCGCGTTCAGCAAGCACCCACACCTAGCTACAACCAGCAAATTCCGTCTCCAGCGCCAGCACCACAGCCAACTAATCCACCACCAGCACCAGAAAAAAGCGAGTTGGCAGCAAGAAATGGCAATGGTGTAAATGGAAATGGGGCAAATAGAAACGGCGTAAATGGAAACGGGATGCAAACTGTGCCTCCAGCCCCAAAACAAACACCCGCACCTGATTGGGAACATGACGAAGTAGCGATCGCAGCTCAACGTTTAGCAACATTCTTCAACGGACAAATTATCCGTTTTGCAGATGATTTCCCAGAATTCTCCGATTCCATAACTACACCAGAATGGGTAGAAGAAGCAGACGTGGATGATGAATAAAAAAATGCAAAATTACCAAAAATAATTTTGCATTTTTAATTTTTAATTTTTAATTCCCCAAAGGGGCTATTCCCCATTCCCCGTATGCAAGGTTTTCACCCATTTTAAGCGCTTTGGTCTTACCGACATCCGGGCAGTAGTGCTGCTCATGACGACTAACCAATGCAACATATATAAACTGCCGCGTAGGGTTTGCACCAGCATCGTAAGATATGTAGAAAGTGGGAATTTCTGATCTTGACGTACCCGCTTCAGACCTGTAAACATCCCTACCATCGACATAGAAATAGACAAACCAGTGATGGGACTTAACATTGGTGGACGATGACGCGCGATCGCCATTAATAAATCTGGGACTGCTGCTGTCGGCAAGATGTACATAATCAGCATAAAGATCAGCAAATCCCAGCTTTTGCGCCATCCCATGCGGTTTTTGAGAATTAAATCCCAATAATCGAGATAGCGTTGATAACCGCCTTCTGCCCAACGGTTGCGCTGATGCCAAAGTGCGATCGCATTTGTCACACCTTCTTCTTGCACTGCTGGATGAAAAACACACTCAATGTCCCATCTATCCAAATGCAAGCGGATTGTCAAATCCAAATCATCGGTAATCGTTTCCTCATTCCAGCCACCGCAGCTTTCCAAGGCTGAACGCCGGACAAATTGACCATTGCCCCGCAGTTCGCCAATACCACCAAGGGCAGTGCGCTGTTGCTGAAACCAGGTATCAAGTGCCATTTCGGCCATTTGCCCCTTAGTCCAAAAGTTTTCTTTAGCGTTGGCGATTGCTTTTCGCACCTGCACCGCCCCCACCTTTTCTCTTTGAAATAAAGGTATTACTTGTTGCAGCATATCTGGTGCAACTTGGGCATCAGCATCAAATACTGCGATAATATCGCCTTTTGTTAGAGGCAACACCTGATTCAACGCCCCTGATTTACCGCCACTAGCTTCTGCTGAACGCCTTAATACTTTCAGTTGATTGTGTTTCTGTTCTAGTTCTGCTAATAAATGTGGTGTGCTATCACTGCTGTGGTCGTCAATAATCCATACTTCATATTGCCCACCTGGATATTCCAGATTACAAAGATTTTTGACTAATTTAGCAATTACTGCTTCCTCATTTTTCGCAGCCACTAATACAGACACATAGGGCAAATCTCCCTGTATTTCTTTTGGATAGCGACGGCATTTAGTAAACACTACCACTAAGGCATGAAATCCTAGAATGGTAGTCAGTCCTAGAATAAATATAGAAGCCCAAGAAACTAAATGTAGAGCGATCGTCCCACTCCAGACGACGGTCAAGACTAGAGCCGCTTTGCGTCTACGACCTTGAAACCGCGATGGTAGAGACATAGGATCTGTCTCTAACACTGACTCCTCATCTACTGATAGGTCAGACAACAAGGAGTTGAGCGGATCAAGCTCTTGATAAGAATCTTCTTCGGGCCAGGAATTCGCTGGCATAGGTTAGGTTGCTTGATTCAAAAACCATTATTTGTCTACAGTTAGTAATTTTACGGACAAATATCCCTAAGCTACTTTTCCCGATCTTAATCGGAATGGGCAAACTGCAATACCCGCTATCCCTAAGCCAAAAGCTGTTGAGACGAACTTCGTTGTCACCGCCACTCTGGGTAATTACCTGGAATTAACCACGTTTGCTACTCTTAGACAGAGGCTTGATTCCTTTGATGGCCGCTTGGGCAGGAAGCTTGTAGAGTCGGACTTTCTCTAATGAAAACTCCGGTTAGGGCAAGGTGATACTAAGCTAGCAACAGCTTGTTGTTGGGATAAACAGCAATGATAGCATCCACAACTTTACAGTGGGGGGTTTTCATGCTATGTTGCTTCGTCCAGCTTCGATAAAAGTTAATGCAGCCTTATTGTAACCGAAATTTTAATATTTCTTAGCAGTAACTTCATATATTGGGCATTGGGATTATAGAGAAGTGACAGAGAATTACCTGTCACCTGTGACCTGTACCCTATTCCCTTCTTCACTGACCACTATGTGCTTTAGACACATGTTTTGGGAATACTACTAACATCCACTAATATCTCTAGTTGCCAACTAACTTAAGGAATATTGAATAATGTCTATTGAGCAACTCCAGCCTGCTACACAACAACAAGCCAGTGTTTACTTACCTTACGTCCAGGGTACTAAACGCAATTTCTTACCCTATGCCATCAGTCTTTATCAAAAAGGGGTCTTGGAGGGACACCGGAAGATAGAAGCTAGTGAACACGTTCCCTTTGTTGCCTCTTGGAATGTTGCTACTTTACCCTCAGACTTAACCCGTTGCCGAATCCAATTTGATGGCAACGCTGATTTGAGTTATGAACTGATGATGGCTAGTTTCGAGTTTATTAATTTTTTAATTGAACTTATGGATAACTATAAACGTCATCGTGCGACCGATTTCTCACAACCGTTTTATCGCAAACTACTGCGTATAGACGATTGATTAAATTCAGCCGGACTTTTACAAGTTCGGCTTATCTTTAGAAACATAAGCCCTATTCCCGCACTTCGCGCAACAGCACAAAGTGCGGGAATGGTGTTTTAAAGCCTCTTAAGAGTGAAAGAGGGATTTTTAGTCTACTTTACGACTTTCCAAACATCCTTTTAGAGCAGATGTCTTTTTTTCTTTTCAAAACCATACCAAAACCAGCTACCATCAAGGTTCCTAAAACGCTAGCGGGTTCTGGAATAGAAGTTTCATGTATGGGTACTTTGATTCTTAAATTCGCCAAGGTAGCGTTAGTGATGGTCAAGGATGTTACAGTTGGTGAACCTGGGATATCAGACTGAAAATCAAAGACTGTGGGAGTTAAGCTACCATTGCGATCGCTATATCGCACCCCATATCCACTTACTTCAAAAGTGCCTTGATACTGCTTTCCGGTGTCTGGGTCGATGACAGTACCAGTATAGAAGGCTTTTGTAAGATTAAATTCGTCCTGAACTACTCCTTGAAATGTGGTTCCTGGTAATTGTCCCTGGTAAAGGAAAGCAGTCAACTGGCCACCAGAGAGAACCGGCGATGTAAGAACACCATCAAAGGAGACAATTGGAATGCCTTTAAAGTCAACAAAGTAATGCAGACTTCCATCAGAGCGTGTTTCTACCTTTAAGTACTCTGACTCGTATACAGGAACATAATTAGGATTATTATTAGTTCCTAAATTCCGGTAATAAGTTCCAGTGTCATCCGTATCAATCCGAGTAGTACTTTGATTGAAATTGGGATTGTTTCTGGGAAGTTCAATAGTTCCTGATAATGTACCAGTGCTTTGAATTGTGATGAATTGAGCAGCAATTGCACTTGCTCCACTTAAAGCGATCGTCATTGCTGCTAAACAAGTGCTGCTAACAATTGCATAACCTAGTTTAATCCCTGATGAACTCACTTTCATTAACAATTTGCTCCTGTAATTGCCAATAGAAAACACACTTAATCTGCTGAGATTTATTACAAATATTTCTTCAGCATGATTTATTATTCCCAAGCTCCTAATGGAAATCCCATCGGTAATAAAAAGCCTTGTAAACCGCTATAACAAACCTAAATGAGTCGTGAAAATATAGATAAGGAAACGAACCGCCAAGAACGCCAAGGACGCAAAGGGAAGAAAGAAGAAAGAGATATATAATTTTCACAAATGATTTAGAACTGCTATATCTTTATTGTTGCTTGCGATCGCTGAATGTATTGAAGACCATCATGTAGACTGCCAGAGGCGATCGCTCGTTATCTCCTAAAATCTAATTAAAAAGCGATCGCACTCTAAATCTTAGATTTCAGGTAATTTATGAAAGACGTACATGAAAGTAAAAAGAACTTTGCATAAGCAATAGTTAGATCAGGCTGCATGTCTGATACCTCTCTCATCACTTGTATATCCATACAGAATTAAGAATGAATTTTTTAAAGCGGGATGTAAATTGTGAGAAACTTCCAGAACCTTCAGAGCATCTGCTAAAGTTGCCTTTGGTTTTCCAGTAATAGCTTTTGCTACACTTTCAACAGCAGAAATAGATTCTTTTATAGAGCTTCTGTAGTCAGGATTTTCTCTGTCACTCATTTAAGAGCTTTTGTCAATATAAGTACTCAAAAACACCAGTTAGTTTGCCACCTCCTCAGCCGAACGAGTAGCAAGCAACTTAAGCAACCCTTGTAACTGAACTGTTGGCCTAGCGAATGAAGACGATAGACTTTGTTATAAGAGTAATTTTTGTAAAAACTCGAATTTCCCAACATTTCAAAGCAGGTATGGGGCAATGGTGCGATTAAAACCGTGGCAGTGGGTCGTCTTAGCAATCCCGATCGCGTTTATCATCATTTTCTTACTGGTAGCTGCCGGTTCGCAAATTCATGCGTGGGGCATTAATTGGATTTGGGGTGTATTCACCCTCCTATTCGTTGGTTGGCGTTGGTTGTTAGTCAAATGGACTCAACCTGCTGTTAATCAGGTGGAAGCTGTGTTAGCTCAGGTTCAAGAACAACTAGAATCGACAGCAGAGGATACAAGAACACCACCAGTAGGAAATGATGTTACAAAGCTTGCAGAAACTGCACTCCAAGAGATTCTGCAAGCAGCACAAAGCGATCGCCCCATTTGGGAAGACTGGTCAACTTTTTGGACGCGATGCCAAGATTTGGTTGTAGCGATCGCTCATATCTACAATCCTCAAATTCAATATCCGCTACTGAATATTTACGTCCCCCAAGCTTACGGGCTGATTCGCGGAACGGTGGATGATATGGATCAATGGATGCAAAAATTATCTCCCGTCCTCAATCAGGTGACGGTTGGGCAAGCATACAAAGGATACGAGGTCTACCGGAAGTTGGAACCATCGGCTCGAAAATTCTGGAAAGCTTGGAACTGGGCACAGTGGGTATTAAATCCGGTGGCGGCAGTGGCAAAACAAGCCACTCAAGGTTCTAGTAACCAGGCAACTCAGCAATTATTGGGGAATTTGAGCCAGTTATTCCGAGAAGCTGCCCTGAGAAACTTATGTCGGCAAGCGATCGCACTTTACGGACATACTACATTACCAGCTTCAGCTACTGTAGTATCCACGCCGAGTTTACCCAAAGCAAAAACCCAAACACTCAGAGAAATCCTGACTCAAGCTCAACCAGCCGAAGCCGTTGAGCAAAAACCCGTAAATATTCTGCTGGTGGGGCGCACAGGTTCAGGAAAAAGTAGCCTGATTAATACCCTATTTCAAGCAGATTTAGCAGCCGTTGATGTTTTACCCAGTACCGATCGCATTCAAAATTATCAATGGCAGGCTCAAGGTGGAGAAAGTTTGACGCTTTGGGATACGCCTGGTTACGAACAAGTCAACCGTGCCGATCTCCGCAATCTAGTGCTTGATTATGCTATAAATGCAGATTTATTGTTGTTAGTAACTCCTGCTCTCGATCCTGCCCTGCAAATGGATGTAGACTTTTTGCAAGACATCAAAGCAGAAGTTGCAGATTTACCTGCGATCGCGATCGTTACTCAAGTAGATCGTCTGCGTCCCATCCGCGAATGGCAACCACCTTATGATTGGGAATGGGGCGATCGCCCAAAAGAAATTGCTATTCGAGAAGCTACTGAGTATCGTGCAAAACTGCTGGGAACCTTTTGTAATCTAGTTGTGCCCGTGGTTACAGGTGAGGGCAAAACAAATCGAATCGCTTGGGGAGTAGAGGCGCTATCGTTGGGATTAGTAGATGCGATCGCGCCTAGCAAGCAACTCCGTATTGCCCGTTTTTTGCGTAACCTTGAAGCCCGCACCATCGCCGCAGCCAAAATCATCGACCACTACACCTTCCAGATGGCGACAACACAAGGACTAACGTCATTGCTCAAAAGTCCCGTCCTCCAGTTTGTTTCTACCTTATCAACCGGATCGCCAGCCCTAGCATATATGCTGGCAGAGCAAATTCCCGTGGAACAGTTGCCGATTGTAATTGGCAAACTTCAAATGGCTTATGAGCTTTTCTCGCTCTTGAATACAGCTAACTCTAACCCACTCAACTTTGAATTGCTATCCCTCTGGCCGCTACTGCTAGAAAATTCCGCTTCACCCGATCGCAACGCCTGGGCATTTGGTCATGCCCTAGTGGAATACTGGACTCAAAATTTAACGGTTGAACAACTCCGAGAGCGATTTGAGTATTATCTATCGGTTGCGAAATAATTTCATTGGTCATTGGTCATTGGTAACTGACGAATGACCAATGACTCGAAATTCCACAATTACTATTAGCCCCTACGGACAGTTACGAATATTTACTTATTGTTTAGAGTATAGTTTATACTTAGAAAAAAGACAAAAAATGCAGTAGCAGCCCGTACTTTTAATATCAAAGTTAAGATTACGATTACGATTAAGAGTACGTGTTTGTTGAAACCTACCCGCTTTAACTAAGTTTTTATCCAGACATCCCTTTTCTGCGGAGTTATTTATGAAAAATATATTACAAACCCCCATTGGTCAAGAGCAGAATTCACATCAGAGCTATAGCATTTCGTCTTATAATCGGCTGCTTTTGGTCGTGAAAGACTTGGCTTGTGTGCGGACTATTGAGGAAATTATTGAGATTGTGCGTTTGGCTGCGAGGGATCTCACAAATGCTGATGGAGTAACTTTTGTATTGCGGGATGGTGAATGTTGCCACTATGTTGATGAAAATGCCATCGGCCCACTTTGGAAAGGTATGCGTTTTCCCCTCAAGTCTTGCATCTCCGGTTGGGCAATGCTCAATAAACAAGCAGCCATAATTGAGGATATTTACCAGGATGCAAGAATCCCTCTTGACGCATACAAAGTAACTTTTGTCAAAAGTTTGGTGATGGTTCCTATACGGATTGCTGATCCGTTGGGTGCGATTGGAGCGTACTGGAGTACACAACACCTAGCCACATCTGAAGAAATAGAACTGCTTGAGATTTTAACCGACACTACGGCAGTGGCGATCGCAAACGTTCAACTTTTCCAGAAACTTACGAATCAAAACGCGCTTAAAGACAAATTTATTGCGATGCTAGCTCACGAGTTGAGGAATCCGGTTGCCCCCATCTCGAACGGGGTTCAACTACTCAAGTTGAAGCTAGGCGAGACTGGTGCAGTCGGAGAAACAGTTTTAAAGATGCAACACCAGATTAAGCATCTCTCGAAATTAATCGATGAGTTACTTGACGTATCGTCCATTACTTACGGGAAGATTTCATTAAACCTTGAGAAGGTTAATCTGGTGGAATTGGTTCGCCAAAGTCTGAATGACCATGCACAAGCAATCAAGAGATCGAACCTTAACATAGTACAAGACCTGCCAAACACGCCTCTGTGGGCTTATGTTGACCCGACGCGCTTCTTCCAAATCTTTGGAAACCTTCTTGATAACGCCTTAAAGTTTTCTAAACCAGATGGGACGATCTGGGTGGATCTATCATTCATTCGCGCTGAAAATGGCTCAGGTAGTGTAGGGGTTTTATCTGTAAAAGATTCAGGTATAGGGATAGAACCGACAATCTTACCAGAACTTTTCGAGCCATTTACCCAAGCCGATCGTAGTTTAGATCGTTCAAGAGGCGGGTTAGGGTTGGGACTCTCGGTAGTAAAAAGTCTTGTCGAACTTCATGGTGGTAATGTTGAAGCCTCAAGCAGAGGGATCAATTTGGGGGCAGAGTTTAAAGTAATTCTCCCTGCATGTGAAGAAATTACAACCTTGGACAACCACCCGGAGATTATGGAGAAGGGTAAGAAGTCGTTAAAAATTTTAGTCATCGAAGATAACGATGATTCAGCTACAACATTAAAAGCAGTGCTTGAGCATTTCGGGCATGAAGTTTCCGTTGCTAACAATGGAATTTCAGGGGTAGAAACTGCAAAAGAGTTGGAGCCTCATGTGATTATTTGTGACATCGGACTTCCTGAAATGGATGGATTCGCCGTTGCACAGGAACTGAGTAAAGACTCCAAATTTACTCACTCAATTCTGATTGCGCTCACCGGCTACGGTGGCCAGGAGGATAAGGAGCTTGCCCTGAAGTCTGGTTTTAAATGCCACTTGACCAAACCTGTGGACTTTGAAATGCTAACGGCAGAAATTGATCGATACTTTCTGGTGAGTGCGTAAGCGAAGACATTCATAGGCATCGCTTTTATCCCATTAAATCATCTGTCGCAGGCTGACTTGGATAAAAGCGATCGCTTAAATTGAAAAATTCAAAATTCCTAATTATTACCACATCTATGCAAAACCGGAAAAACCTCTTTCTCCCTGCCCCTGTGGTCTTCACGATCAGTCTTAAAGCGGACATAATATCAGAATATTATGAAATGGTGCGTTAGCGTCGCTTACCATTAGGTATCGTTTGTTCTTAATTGCGACGAAAACTTCTCTTACGTTGTTTGTGTCTTGCAACTTCTTTGCGCTTATGTTTTTCTAAAGGGGTTTCAAAGTGACGATTCTTCCTCATATCTGGAAAAATACCTGCTTTGGAAACTTCCCTCTTAAATCTACGCAGGGCTGACTCAATTCCTTCATTTTCGCCCACAAATACTTGGGTCATTTTCATCTCCTACTTAATTCGGTACTGGGCAATTTTAAGCAATCCAGTAGACCGGAGAGCAAAAAGGGCAGATAATGATTCTGCCCTAAAAACGTTAAACGTTAAAACTTAATTTTTGATATTAAAGCTTAGTAGCGTCCACGGTTGTATCCACCGCCACCGCCGCCACCGCGACGATCGCCACCACCACCACCAAAGGAGCCACTTCTGTCTTCCTTGGGTTTAGCTTTGTTAACTTTCAGGTCGCGTCCCATCCATTCAGCACCGTCAAGAGCTTCAATGGCAGCTGTTTCTTCAGCTTCTGTGCCCATCTCTACGAAAGCAAAGCCGCGTGGACGACCTGTTTCACGGTCTGTAGGCAGCTGAACGCGCTTTACAGAACCATGTTCAGCAAAAACTGATGTGAGGTCTTCTGATGTGACCTCGTAGGATAGATTACCTACATAAATTGACATGCGTTATCTCCAAAATCATAGGTGTGTAGAGATTTAGATTTCGGAGACAAGCTTGTTAAGACCAAAAGGAAAAAGCCTGTCAATACTAAAAACAAACGCTGTAACCGAATTTTATTCTCACCTAACTACCTTAGCACATCATTGAGTTCTTACCTACCGCAACTAAAGATTAGGGATTGGGGATTGGGGATTAGGGATTGGAGAAAAATTTATTTATTACCCAGTTCCCAGTCCAAGTTCCCAGTCCCAAGTACCCAATCCCCAGTTCCAAGTTACCTATATTGGGTAGCAGAAATTGCCTAAATAATTGCAAAATAAATGCAGTTCGTCATCGTAACTATCTGGAAATGCCGACTATACTTGCTGAGGCACAAAATTTACTTTCCGACCTCATCGCCCGCTACTCAAAGCGTGTAGATTATCTGATGATTCGCCTTGAAGAAGCAGAGGGGACTGATATCTTGTTGCGTGGCGACAAGATAGAAACCCTCAGTGAAGGCATCTCCATTGGTGGACATATTCGCGCTTGTTATAAAGGTGGATGGGGATTAAGCTGCTTTAACCAACTGGGGACAATTCAGGATCGGATCGAAGAAGCGATCGCGGCGGCGCGGATGGTTGGTGATGAAGAAACTTTACTTGCACCCATTGACGCAGTGCAAGCTGTATGCATTCTCCCTCTAAAAGGAACTGACCCTCGGAAAATCCCACTTTCGCAGAAAAAACAATTGTGCGATCGCTATACTGAATTGCTTAAAAGCGTTGATCCCCGAATTACCACTACTTCGGTACGTTACGGTGACAGCGCCCAAAAAGTGATCATTGCTACCTCAGAAGGCACTTTAATCGAGCAATCTTGGGTAGATATGGAAATGCGCTTTGCCGCCACCGCGAGAAATGGCGAAACTGTACAAACTGGACGGGAAACTACAGGCTCTCGCAAAGCTTACGAAGATTTAGCTGATTTGGATGAACAAGTAGAAGGTGCGGCTCAAAGAGCGATCGCAGCTTTATCTTTGCCACCTGTTAAAGGTAATACTTACACTGTAGTCATTGACCCAATTCTCACAGGTTTATTTGTCCACGAAGCCTTCGGACATCTTTCTGAGGCCGATATGGCTTATGAAAACCCCGATCTTTTAGAAGTCATGACTATCGGACGGCGATTTGGCCCTGAAGAACTGCAAATTTTTGATGGTGCAGCCCCACAGGGACATCGCGGCAGCTATTTTTATGATGATGAAGGCACGCCTGCTACAACTACTCAACTAATTAAAGATGGAGTTTTAGTTGGACGTTTACATTCTCGTGAAACTGCTGGCAAATTGGAGGAAGCGCCTACTGGTAACGCTAGATGTCTTAATTATCACTTTAACCCCATTGTGCGGATGACAAATACCTGGATTGAACGGGGTAAAACACCAGTTGCAGACTTATTCACCGATATCAAAGAAGGAGTTTATGCCCGTAACTGGTTAGGTGGAATGACTAATGGGGAAATGTTTACCTTTAGTGCTGGGGAAGCGTGGATGATTAGGAACGGTAAAATTGCTGAACCTGTGCGGGATGTAACGCTTTCAGGAAATGTATTCCAAACCTTAGCGGATATTGAGGCAATTGGTGATGATTTTTACTGGGATGAATCTGGCGGTTGTGGTAAAGGAGGGCAAAACGGTTTGTCAGTAGGTTGTGGTGGCCCTAGTCTCCGAATTCGAGATGTAGTAGTTGGTGGAGAAACTTAGTCATTTGTCATTTGTCATTTGTCATTCGTCATTGGTAAATACTTCGACACTTCTTTACGAGATGCTGCGCGTAGCTTGCTTGCACGAAGTGGTACAGCAAGCTCAGGGCATCACAGACGAATACCACAATTGAGTATAGCGATCGCTTTGCACCAATTTTGCCCTAACTAATTTCAATCCTTTAATATCATGTCCGGCAAATTAGTTACAGTTACCACATCTGTGCAAAAGTCGGAAAATCCTCTTTCCCCCAGCTCCCCGCCCCCTGCCCCCTGCGGTCTTAATGATAAGCCTTTAACCGGACACGATATAACATCCCTCCCAAGTATGAAAATAAGTCACAACTCTAGGTAGTAGCGCCAGTAGTTGAGGATGACTATTCTAGGTAAAGGTGATTTGATATTAAAATCCTCAGTAACGCGTGCTGGGAATCTACTGCCTGGGTAATTTGGATAGGCTGAATTAAACGTTCCTTAGCATAGCGACAAATATGAAAGCAGATCAACTCCTGAAAAACTATGCCGCAGGTGTCAGAGACTTTACTGGTGTCAACTTAAGCGAGGTAAACTTAAGAGAAGCCAATCTCAGTGGCGTAATTTTAGATAGAGCAATTTTAGATGGAGCTAACTTGAGTCATGCTAATTTAGCGCACGCAAGTTTGATTGAGGCTGACTTAAATGGAGCAGATTTGAGCAATGCCAACCTCAGTGAGAGCAACTTAAGCGGAGCTATTTTGGATGGAGCTATCTTGGATGGAGCCGCAATGGAAGGAGCTAATTTGAGTCAAGCTGATTTGACGGTTGCTAAATTAATTGAAACTAACTTGAGTGAAGCAGATTTGCAGGAAGCAAATCTAATAGCGGCAAATTTAGATGGAGCCGATTTGAGTGGCGCAGACTTAACGGTAGCTGACTTATCTCAGGCAAATCTTACCCAAGTTGATTTGCACCAGACAAATTTGAACGGAGCAAATTTGGAAGGAGCAATCCTGGACGAGAATAGTTAAATCTAATCTCGTACCTATGCTTCGCATGGGAATGCATTTGTCTAAACTACTAACTCAATTTATTTTTTCTCGGTGTTCTCTGTGCCTCTGCGGTTTAAAAGTATTTTTTCTAACCACAGAAACGCAGAGAACACAGAGTATAGAGCTTAAACAGGAATTTATTTACCAGAATTTTTACGCACTTTCAAAGGGCTAGATGTACCCCTAATCACTTAGAGTACTCCAAGTAAAAAAA